>JACDEC010000395.1 GCA_013816645.1 Planctomycetota bacterium | reverse complement strand
GTGGTGTTGCTGGAAGCCAGCGATGGGCGTCGTCCCCTGGCGGCGCACCCGGACATTCCGCGCGGCGATTGATCGGTCTGAAACCCGATCAGTCCTCCGCCGAGCCTTGCGCGCGCCAGGCGCGGCCTTCAATGACCGCCCATGCCCGGGTTCATCAGCGATGATCAAGTCAAGCGGGTGAAGGACGCCGTCGATCTCGTGCAGATCATGGGCGACTACACCTCGCTCAAGAAGGCCGGCGGCAATTGGGCGGGATGCTGCCCGTTCCACAGCGAGCGCACGCCGTCGATGCACGTTTACGACGACGGTCACTACCACTGCTTCGGCTGCGGCGCCCACGGCGACGTGTTCTCGCTGATCCGCGACAAGGAGCACCTCGACTTCACCGACGCCGTCGAACTGCTGGCGCGGCGCGCCGGCATCGAGGTGACCTACGAGAAGGGCGGCAACCAGATGCCGCGCGGCGAGCGCGATCGGCTGATCGAAGCCGTCGAGATGGCGGCGCGCTTCTACGAGCACGTGCTCTGGGACACCGCCGAGGGCGCCGATGCCCGCGACTACCTGGCATCGCGCGGTCTGTCGGTCGAGGTCTGCAAGCGCTTCCGCCTGGGCTGGGCGCCGGGCGGCGGCGCGCTGGTCGAGGAGGCCCGTCGCCATCGCGTCGACATCGACCTGCTGGTGCGCACCGACTTGGCCGTCGACCGCAATGGCCGTTGGGTCGATCGCTTCTACGAGCGCGTGACCTTCCCGATCTGCGACCGCTTCGGAAACCCGATCGCATTCAGCGCCAGATTGCTGCCGGCCGCCGAGCGCGCTGCCAAGGAAGCTGGACGCGGCGTCGGCAAGTACGTCAACAGCACGGACACGCCGCTCTACCACAAGGGCAACGCGGTCTTCAACATCCACCGCGCGCGCGGTCCCGCCCGCGAGAAGAGCCGGCTGATCGTCATGGAGGGCCCGACCGACGTCATGGCCGCCGACGAGGCCGGCTACAGCGAGTGCATCGCCGTGCTCGGCACCGCGCTCACGCCCGAGCACGCCAAGCAGCTCGGCGCGATCGCCGGCAACGGCGGGCGCCTGGTCCTGGTGCTCGACGGCGACAAGGCCGGACAGACCAGCGCGCTCAAGGCGATCAAGACCTGCCTGTCCGTCGGCGTGCCATGCTGGGTGGCGACGGTGCCGGACGAGATGGACCCGGGCGAGCTGCTCAAGGAGGACGCAGCTGCCCAGCAAGCAGGCACGGGCGGTCGCGAGGCCTTCGACCGGGTGCTCGACCAGGCCAGGCCCGATCTCGCGCACCTGCTGCGCGCCCTGGCCCCGCGCCCCTATGAGCTCGAGAACCGCGAGGTCCTGGCGGTCGCCGATCAGATCCTCGAGATCCTGCGCCCGATCCAGGACCGCGAGCTCATCGCCCTGTGCATGCGCGACTGCGCGACCTGGCTGAATCTCGACGCCCGGCGCCTCGAGAAGCGCCTGGCCGCGGCCGGAGCGCCGGCGGCAGGCAACGCCATCCCGGTCGCGCAGGCGCTCGCCGGGCTCGAACCGGTGCACGAGGCCATCGTCCACATCCTGGTGCGCTGCCCCGACTTGCGCTCGCTGGCCTTCGACACCCTGCAGCTCGAGCCCGCGCACTTCCCGGCGGTGGTCCGACCGCTGGTCGAACGTCTGCTGCTCGAACCCGACGTCGATGGCGACGCCCTGCTGCTGATGTCCGAGGCTCCGGACCTCGCCGGTCTCAAGGGCCACCTGTTCAACTGGGTGACCTCGGACCTCGGCTCGCGCATGCACGGGCTCAATGCGGCCTCGGCCGAACAGGGGCTGCGCAAGGCCGCGGCGGCCCTCAAGCGCGTCGAACTCGTAGAACAGCTGCGGAAGATCCGCGTGGACATCGACGAGGCTCAGCGCCGCCGTGACATCCCCGCTGCTGCGCGGCTCGGCTTGGAACAGGTTGCGCTGGCCCAGAACCTCAGGGTATTGAAGGAGGCCATGGATGAGCAGGGGGGCACGGATGCGTAGAGAGCGTAGAGAGTGTGTGAGGCTGAGCGGGTCAGTCGCAAACGCCCGCTACGATCAGGCGTCTCCACTGGGCAGATGTCCCCCAATCAGCCAGCGTATCCACCAGCCCGGTCCGACAGTCCTCGCAACGTCGTCACATCCTCCCTCCGCCGGTCGTTTCCCCCGGATGGTAAGCACGGTCCCACCTGCGCCTTGCAGCGCACGATGCCGGCCTAGGCTACGCCACCCCGATTCTTCCGCCGCCCGTCAAGACTCAACGTCTAGAGAAGTCATAACTCATGGCTAAGCAAGCACCTACGGCCGCACCCCCAGCAGAGAACGCCGAGGCCAAGGCCCCCGCGTCCGGCGATGCCCCGGCAGCGCCGCTGACCATCAAGGACGTGGTCGCCACGTTGGTCAAGAACGCCAAGGGCAAGAGCCAGGTCACCTACGACCAGCTCAACGCCCTGCTGCCCGAGGCCGCCAACGATCCCGAGCAGCTCGACCAGATCCTCGAGCAGCTCGAGCAGAAGGGCATCGAGCTGGTCGAGGACGTCACCGAGACCGCCGACGAGGGCTTCGTCACCGAACCCGCCGCCGAGGCGGCCGAGGAAGGCGAAGGCGGCCTGATCTACGAGGGCTTCAACCCGCTCGCCGAGGCCGAGGACGACGTCGAGCTCGGCGAGAAGATCGACGATCCGGTGCGCATGTACCTGTCGCAGATGGGCGAAATCCCGCTGCTGACCCGCGACCAGGAGATCGAGCTCGCCCGGCGCATCGAGATCTACCGCGACGGCTTCCGCCGCAAGGTCATGACCATGCCCGAGGCGATCCGCCGCGGCATCCAGTGGGTCGAAGAGCAGAAGGAGATCAAGGAGCTCCAGGAGAAGAACGCCAAGAGCCACGGCTCGTCGCCGACCCGCGACGACTACCTCGACCGCGCCGAGAGTCACCTGACCACGCTCTACAAGCTGGTCCAGCACGTCGCACCGCTCGCCGAGACCGCCAACGGCGACGAACTCGAAGTGCGCACCGAGCAGCTGCTGCGCAATCGCCTGCTGCGCTCGTACCGCCTGCTCGAGGAGATGGAGCTCGACGCCAAGACCGTCATCGCGATCAAGGACGAGATGCTCGACCTGCGCCGGCGCATCCTGCGTCTGCGTCGCGAACTCGAGCAGAACAAGCGCAAGAAGACCCTGGTCAAAGAGAAGCAGGCCGAACTCGGCGCGATGGCCAAGCACATCGGCGAGCCGATCGAGCGCTTCATCGACCGCTGCATCGCGGTGTCCAAGCGCTTCCGCCTCTACGAAGAGGCCAAGCAGAAGCTGTCCTGCGGCAACCTGCGCCTGGTGGTGTCGATCGCCAAGAAGTACCGCAACCGCGGCCTGTCCTTCCTCGACCTCATCCAGGAAGGCAACGCCGGCCTGATGAAGGCGGTCGAGAAGTACGAGTACAAGCGCGGCTACAAGTTCTCGACCTACGCGACGTGGTGGATCCGCCAGGGCATCACCCGCGCGATCGCCGACCAGGCGCGCACCATCCGCATCCCGGTCCACATGATCGAGACGATGGGCAAGCTGCGGAAGATCCAGAAGGACATCCTGCAGGACACCGGCCGCGAAGCGACGATCGAAGAGGTCGCCGAGCGCGCCGCGATCAGCGTCGCCGAGTGCAAGCGCGTGATCCGCGTGTCCAAGCACCCGATCTCGCTCGACCGCCCGATCGGCGACTCGGACGACTGCTACTTCGGCGACTTCCTCGAGGACAAGTCCGCGGAGAACCCCGCGAACATCTCCTCGAACGAGCTGCTCAAGGAG
>JACDEC010000394.1 GCA_013816645.1 Planctomycetota bacterium | reverse complement strand
CGGATTGCGTTGCCAGCGCCGCCCGTCGCTGACCAGGTCGACCGGGCCCTTGGCCAGCACCACGCGGTCGGGTCGGGCGAAGGCGTGCAGGCCCAGTTCGTCGGTGGCGCCCCCGAGCAGGATCCGGGCCTCGCCACGGTGCGGCGTCACCAGGACCTGGCCATCGCCCTTGGGCAGCGCGCGCAAGGTGTCGGCGAGCACGGTGATCGCGTCGGCGTCGACCACCACCGGCACGCCCATCTCCTGGGCCAGGCTGAACACTTGGTGGATCAGTTCATGGATGCCGGGCGCGCGGCCGAGCCCCGGCCCGATCAGCACGGTGCTCGCCCGCACCAGCAGGGGGGTGAGCTCCTCGGGATCGGCTGCGGTCAGCGATGCTCCCTGGCGGTTGACCACCACCGTCGCCGGCAGCGGTGGACCGTCGGCGGTCCAGGCGCGGACCATGTCGCAGCCGCTGATCACCGCGGCGCGCGCGGCGAATTCCAGGGCCCCGGGAAAGACGCCGCCGGCGACGATCAGCAGTTCGCCATGGCTGCCCTTGTGGCCGGTGCGCTTGAGCGCGGGGTAGCGGCGCATGCAGGCGGGCTGGACCTCCTTGTAGGCCGCGGCCGGGATGCCGATGTCGACGGTCTTGAATTCGCCCAGGCCGGGGATGCCGAGCAGTTCGGACTTCGCGACCTGGAAGCACACCGTCAGCTTCGCCGGCAGCATGAGTTCGGTGCCCAACCCGGTCGGGACATCGGCGGAGAGGATGATCGTGCCGGACTCGCGGATCTGGCGCAGCGCGCGCGCCACCGGTTCGCGCGGGCGTCCAGTGACGCCCGCGCCGAGGATGGCATCGACCAGCAGCGGCGTGCCCGGCGGGATGCCGTCGAGCCGTTCGATCGTGGCGGGAAGACTGGCGGCCTGGCGCTGGCAGAGCGGGCTCTTGGGTTCGACCACTGGCCACACCGCCACGCTGCGGCCGCTGGCGGCGAGCAGGCGGGCGCAGACGTAGCCATCGCCGCCATTGTTGCCCGGACCGCAGGCGATGACGATGCGTCCTTCGGGCGCCATGGCTTTGGCTTCGTGGGCCAGCGCGGCCCCGGCGCATTCCATCAGCGCGGCGATGTCCAGGCCCATGGCCGCCGCGGCCTCGTCGATGAGCGCGACCTCGCTGCGCGGGACGAGGGGCGCGGGCAGGGGCATGGCCGATGGTGCCGCCGGCCAGCGCCGTGCGCAACGTGTCTCGGGCTGTTGTCGGAACAGGCACGCCGACAGCCCTGCAAAACGCCATGCCACCAGCTCGACGGACTCTCGCCGGATGTTGCGCGGCGAAGCGCGCCAGCATCGTGGCGTGCATCACCCCGGGAAACCCACCATGCCGTCCAGCCGTCCGTTCGCCGCCATCCTGCTCGCTGTCGTCGCTGGACCGCTCGCCGCGGCCGTTCCCCTGATCGATGTCGATCTGCGCCTGGGCTACACCTTCCGTCAGAAGGACGTCGACGTCACCACCAGCGGGGTCAGCAGCAGCACCGACTGGGACAAGGTCCAACGTCTGGAGGGGGGCGCGGTCGTCTCGCCGGGTCCTGGACCGATCGGCTGGGTGATCGGCGGCTGGGTGATCCTCGACAATGCCGATGCTTCGGGCGGCGGCAGCTACGACGCGGTGATCGGTCAGCTGGGGGTCGGGCCGGCGCTGAAGCTGCCGCTGGTGCGCATCGAGCTCATGCCGTTCGTCGGGCTGGGCAGTGCCGACTACGACCTGGGCACCGGCTCATCGGATCATGCGTTCTACCTCGAATACGGGGTCCGGCTGAATGCCCCCGTCACCTTCCCCGGCGGCTTCCAGGTAGGCGCAAGCCTCGCCTACGTGCGCTCGGACAGCGATCACGACATCGAGGTCAGCGGCACCCAGATCGACACCGAGGTCGAGCAGGAGAACTTCCAAGGGACGGTGTTCATCGGCTATCGCCTGTGAAATGCTCGACCCTCAACAGCTGTAGGGGGTAGGGAACGCTCCACTTACCGCTTCCGATGCCTGACCATTACTGAAGCGCCGAAGGAGAATCCATGAATCGCATGCTTCCGTCTCTCGCTCTCGTCGCCGCCACGGCGGTGGGAGCAACCGCCGCCCAAGATCCCAACCATGGCTTCCTGGATCTGCGGCTCGGCTACACCTTCCTCGACAAGTCGTACGAGGCGACCGTCGACGACGGCATCACCCAGGACGAATTCGACAACGACTGGGACGAACAGCACCGCGCCTTCGGCCTGGTGGTCTATGGCTTCCCCGCTTCGCCTGCCGGTGGCTTCATGATCGGCGCCGACGTTACCGTCGACTACCGCGACGACGACCCGCGCGGCACCGCCGTCGACCTGAGCTACGAGAGCTACGGCGCGCATGCCCATGTCGGCTACTACCTGCCGATCGGCAATGCCTTCCAGGTCGAGCTGCTGCCCTTCGTGGGCTTCGCGGCCGCGAAGTTCGAGCACACCATCCCCGGTAATACCGAAACCAGCAGCAATGCGACGCTGATCGAGTTCGGCGTCAACCTGAACGCGATCCTGACCTTGGGCCGCTTCCAGATTGGCGGGCAGGCCGGGTATCTCAGGCAGGATAGCGACGAGAACCTCAAGGATGGCGCGGACAACAGCTCCTATGACTTCGGTCCGGGGAATCTGCTGTTCAGTGCCATGATTGGCGTGCGGATCTAGCCGTAGGGGCCTGAGGGCTCCTGAGGGTTGAGATGCGGGCAGGGCCACCCCATAGGGGGTGGCCTTGCGTTTTGAAGGATGGAGAGGGGCGGGAGAGAAGGCAGGCGCTCGGTATGCCCCCGCCATGCCTGCGCTTCGCTCTCGCAGGGTTCCTCGCCGGGGCGGCTGCGGTGACCCTGCTGTCGCTCCACTTCGGCACCCCGCTCAGAGCGGGGCGAGCGGCAGCGCCGCTCGTGGCTCAGGCGTGTCTAAGCCACGTCGCTGGCGGGGGCTGGGAAAGGGCTGGCCGGGTACTTGCGCAGCCGGTAAGTCGCATCACGCACTTACGACGGAGTTCGTCCAATGCAGCCTGCCCTCGGCCTCGTTTCCATGACCCTGCTCGGCCTGATCGCCGTCGCGCCTGCGGCGGAGGATCTCGGCGGCTTCGTGGACATGCGGCTGACCTACAAGACCACCAGCACCCGCTACCACGTCGAGTTCGCCGCGGTCGACGCGGACGAGAACTGGGACCTCGCCCACCGCGCCGAACTCAACTGGTTCGGCTCGCTCGGTTTGCGTCGTTGGGGCGGAGTGATCTGGGGTCTGGGTGGCGCCTGGTGGTACAACAAGGGCGAACTGCCCGATGGCACCGATGCCTCGTTCCAGACCTGGACCGTCCAAGGTCATCTCGGCTATGGCCTGCCGCTGATCGCTGACCATCTCCAGCTCGAGCTGGTGCCTTATGTCGGCTTCGGTCGCTCGCACCTGCAGTTGCCCGACGGCGACAGCGGCGCGGACGCCTATTGGGAGGTCGGTGGCAACGCCAACCTGGTGTGGACCTTCACCAGCGGACTCCAGCTCGGCGGTACGGCATCGATCTGGACGTACGAGACCAGCGTCGAGAACGAGGCTGGCCAGCACTACCGCTTCAAGGATGAACTGCCCGTTGCCATTGGCGTGTTCATCGGCGCTCGCCTCTAGGGAATCGCCGCTGCGCCGGCTTCGCCGTCGCCCCACGCTGCGCGTGGCTTCGGAGAGTCGCCGCTGCGCCGGCTTCGCCGTCGCCCCCACGCTGCGCGTGGGCGATCGGCTGCGCCGCTCGGCGGCTGGTTTGTACGGGGGGCGCCATCCGGCGCCC
>JACDEC010000037.1 GCA_013816645.1 Planctomycetota bacterium | reverse complement strand
GCCCGGTGGATCAGCGCTCACGGCGTTCGGCGAGTGGACATTGATCAATATTGGGGAATCCGAGTAACAGGCCGTCGACGCTCCCGTACCTGTCCGGAGACCCGCATGCCGACCATCCAGTTCTTCCTCCAACATTGCGCCCCGGCGCTGCTGCCGCTCGCCTTCAGCGGGCTGGCCTTCGCCGCCGAGCTGTCCGGGAGCACGATGGGGCGCAAGCCGCTGATGCGCGATTTCATGGGCATCAACTTCCATACCTTCCAGGTCGAGGACCCCGCCCTCTACGCCCAGGCGGTGAAGCTGGCCCGCGATTACCATCCCTACGCCTGGGACATCCAAGGCGACACGTCGGTCGATCCGCCCTTCCCGTCGACGCGCCAGAAGATCAAGGGCGACACCGAGACCATCGACTGGTCGCAGATCTACGGCGGGTGGGTCAATGAGGGGATGCGCGTCGACGCCTGCCTGACCGCCTTCGACTGGGTCCGCGATCACGAGGGCTTCAAGGACTTCCCCAAGGATGTCGAGCGCTACGGCAAGGTCTTCGCCCAGACCTTCGGTCCGGGCGGGCCCCACCCCGTGGTCGAAGCGGTCGAGATGGAGAACGAGCCGGGCTCCTGGCCGACCGATCGCTACGTCGAGCTGTTCACCGCCCTGGCCACCGGGATCCGCGCGGGCAATCCCAAGATGAAGATCGCGACCTGCACGATGTCGGCGGAAACGCCCGACCAGTGGGAGAAGCCGATCCAAGCCATCGAAGGGCTCGAGGCGCTCTACGACGTCATCAACATGCACACCTACTCGTTCGCCAAGGGCGGGGGCTGGCCTGGCTTCGAGCGGACCTACCCCGAAGCGCCCGGCATCCGTTACCTGCAGACGGTCGACGCGATGCTCGCGTATCGCCAGGCGCATCCCGCGATGCACGACAAGGAGCTGTGGGTCACCGAGTTCGGCTACGACGCGGCCACGCCCGAGGCGTTGAAGACCGCCGATCCCAAGTGGATTCCGTCCACGGATCAGCAGCAGGCGCAGTGGCTGGTGCGCTCATTCCTGCTCTTCGCCGAGCGCGACATCAACCGTGCCTACCTCTACTGGTTCGACGACAAGGACGGCAACTCCTTCCACGGCGCCTCGGGCATCACCCGCAACGGCACGCCCAAGCCGGCGTTCTACGCGGTGCGCCACCTGCAGACCGCGCTCGGCGCCTACCGTTTCGACAAGGTCGTCACCGCGCAGGTCGGCGAAGTCTACGCCTACCAGTTCGTCAACGACGATAAGCATGTCGCCTGGGCGATCTGGTCGCCGACCTCGGGCAAGGAAACATCGAAGCGGGTCATTCCCGGTGCCCCAGGCAAGCCGGCACGCGCCGAACGGATGGCGATCGCCGATGGCAAACCCGAAGCGGTCGTCTGCCAAGTCACGCCCGCGGGGCTGGACGTGAACGTCGGGGAGGATCCGGTGTTCGTCTTCTTCGCCGCGAAGAAGTGAGGGCAGCGTGATGGAGCTGAAGGGATCTGCGGTGATCGCTCTGTGTGGCATGCTGACTCGGCGTGTCCGTCCCTCGGCGTATGCCATCCGTCCCTGGTGCTGTCGACGTTCCGCGGTCTCCATCGCGCCCAGCGCAGGCAGGTCATCCCGCTGGTCGATGCCTCGCTCTGACGAACGGAGCGGCGGGGAGTTGGTGTGAAACCCATGCAGCGCAGAGCAGACTTCTCGGTGGCCGGGATGTACGGCGCGATGAAGCTCGCGAAACTCACCCACCGGGAGTCCCCATGGAAAACTCCACCGCGGATCGCGAATTGACGGCGACGCGCCGCATCCCGGCCCCGCGCGCCAAGGTCTGGGCCGCCTACACCGATCCGAAGGTTCTGGCGACCTGGTGGGGGCCGGACGGCTTCACCAACACCTTCGCGCTGTGCGACGTGCGTCCGGGCGGCGCCTGGCGCTTCACCAAGCACGGTCCCGACGGGAAGGATTACGCGAACGAAGTCCGCTTCGTCGAACTACAGGCGCCCGGGCGCTGGGTCATCGACCACACCTGCCCACCGATCTTCCGGCTGACCGCGACGCTGACCGAGCGCGGCGCTGAGACCGAGGTCCATTGACGCCAGACGTTCGCGAAAGCCGAGGACTGCGCGAAGCTGCGTCCAATCTGCGAGCCTGCGAACCAGCAGAACCTGCGGCGCCTCGCGGAAGCGGTGGCGAAGTTGAAGTAGCTTCGGCAGGATGGGCGCCGTGGTCGCGCGAGCGCAGCGGATGCTTCATCGCCCTCGAGCCAACGAGGGCACCGGCTCGGGGTCCAACCCGCGCGGTGAGCGGTTCCAGGTCGTCGTCTCGTCGTTTTGCGATCGGACGGCCCTGTGCACGGTGGACGCATGCTCGACTGGGCGCTTGGCATCCTCGACCACCTCGGCTACCCCGGCCTCCTGCTGCTCATGGCGCTGGAGAACGTCTTCCCGCCGATCCCCTCCGAGGCGATCATGCCCCTGGCCGGACTCTCGGCGGCGCGCGGGCAGTTCACCTTGCCCGGGGTCATCCTCGCCGGAGTCGCGGGTTCGGTGCTCGGCAACCTGCCGCTCTATCTGCTCGGCCGGCGGGTCGGACGCGAGCGTATGCGCGCGTGGGTGGTCAACCATGGCCGCTGGCTGCTGCTGTCCGGCCGTGACGTCGACCGCGCCGACGCGTGGTTCGATCGCCATGGCTGGATGGCAGTCGGACTGGGCCGCCTGGTCCCCGGCGTCCGCTCGCTGATCTCCCTGCCAGCTGGATTCGCCGGCATGCGTGCGCTGCCATTCCTGATCTCGACGGTGATCGGCAGCGCGGTGTGGTGCGGACTGCTCGCCGCCCTGGGCTTCTGGTTCAGCGGCTACGTCGAGCGGCTGGGTCGCTGGATCGATGTGCTCTCCTGGGGGGTCCTCGGCGTGGTGGCCTTGGTGGTCGGGTTGGGCATCCGGCGGCGGTTGCGTGAAGGGCGGGCACGGTGATCGCCGCGCCGCAGCCCGGGTCGTCCACAGCCAGTGGTAGAGAGCGGGATGCGATGCCGATCGGAAGCACCGCGGGCGCGCTCGACGGCATGGCTCGCTCCGTTGCTTGCTGGGCCCGTGCGATGCTCATCACATGGAGGGATCATGAAAGCGCATGAACGAGCAGGGCTCATCCAGGCGCCAGGCTTACTACGCCGCGGGGCTGATCGTCACCCTCCGCCGGTGGGCACGACCGGCATGGCGTACGCGTGCTGCTGGTCGCTGCCGCCAGGCAGGACCGAGCCGGTCGCCAGAAATCCGACCGTGGACCCGTCGCGGGAGATGTCCGCCGATCCGCTGGGGCCATTGTTCGGCGTCGCATGCTCGTTCACCGACAGTCTGGTCGTGACCTGGGCATCGACTTCGCAGAGGAAGACATCCTGCTGGCCGTAATCGTTCTCCACCAGACGGGAATCCGCCGAGTGGAATACGACGAGGCTGCCGTCGCCGCTGATCCGCGGCGCGAAGGCATTGGCCGTGATGAACGGGCCGCCGGACGCGGCGCGGCTGACGATCTCGAGCTCTCCGCTGTTCACATTGTAGCGGAAGACGCTGCTCCCCTGGGCCGTGTCCTGGAACTGGATCAAGTCGAGGCGCGTCGAGGAGTAGACGAGGAACGCGCCGTCACCCGCCATGCAGGCCTCGCCGCTCGGTCGATCGGCCCCGTGAGTGGTGCCGGCGCCCTGCGGAGACGCGAGCGTGGTCGTTGATGCGGTCATGTCGCGGACGAAGACGTCGGTGGCGGTCGTGTTGACATCGCCGTCGACCAGCGCCGCCATGCTCGAGAATGCGACCAGGTAGCCGGCTCCGTTCATGCTCGGCGCGGTGCTGTCGCCCGTTTTCTGATCCCCGTCGCTCGTCGTGCTCACGCGGATGGTGATGCCGGTGGAGCGATCATGGCGGAAGACGTCGATCGAGGCGTTGCTGTCGCCGGCCACGAGGTTGGTGGCCGCGGATTGGAAGACGATGTACCGGCCTTCCTGGGACAGGTCGCAGGCGGTGGAGGCGCCATTGGCCTCGGTCCCATCGCTGTTGACGCTGACCCGCTCTATCGTCGATGCGAGAACGTCGACGACGAAGATGTCGGACACGCCGTTGTCATCATCGGCGACGAGGTTCCCGGCCTCGGACGCGAAGGCGACGAATTCGCCCTCGGTGCTCAGCGCTGGCGAGGAGCTGGTCCCATTGCCGACCGGACGGCCGATGGCGTTCCAGGCGCGACTGATCAAGCGCAACTGACCGGTCGATCGATCTTTCAGGAACACGTCCTGCAGTCCGGTGGGATCATCGGCGACGAGGTCGCCCGCGTTCGAGGTGAAGACCGCCCAGCGCCCATCGTACCCGAGGCGGATCGCGTTGGCCGTTCCGATGCCGCCAGATCCGTTCCGTTGACGATCCACCCGGGAGATCGTGTCCATGTCCGAGTCGCCACCACCTCCGGAACCGCCGGAACCGCCGCAGCCCGACACGAGTAGGACGAGACCGAATCCGATGGTCATGGTGCGCATGGCGAGGGTGATACGCGAGGGTCTTTGATGGACAAGCAGCGTCGGCTCGACGTGCCGATCTGCGAGGCGAAGCGCGTTGGACATGAGCTGACCAGCGATATTCGTTGGTAACCACCCATGATTCCGGTGAGCGTCCAGGCCGATGTCGCGCTCATCATCACCTTGGTGTGGAAGACGGGATCGCGCCGGGTGTGGGAGTGGCTCTCCCTCACGCCGGATCGTGCAGCCCAGCGAGCGTCCTTCCGGAAAGGCTAAGGATTCGCAACCCCAGTTCGGCGTTGCCGAGGTGGCCGACGAAAGTTCCGCGTACGCCAGCAATCGCTTGCCGGCGGTGCAACGCACAATGCGAGGGGGGAGGGGACGATTGCACGGCCCCGACGGCAAGGGCTACGTCGGACGAGGCCAGTTTCGTCGAACTGCAGGCGCCCGAGCGCTGGGTCATCGACCATCCCTGCCCACCGATCTTCCGCCTGACCACCATGCTCGGCGTGCGCGGCGCCGAGTCCCAGGTCCACTGGGGCCAGACCTTCACCAAGGCCGAGGACTGCGCCACGCTGCGGCCGATCTGCGAGCCCGCCAACCAGCAGCACCTGCGGCGCCTCGCGGCGGCGGTCGCCCGGCGGCATTGACGAGCCCTGCGGAGCGTGGTGCTCGGCGGGAGCAGGTATTCGGCTCGATGGAGCCACGCAATTCCATTGCAGCCGAGGTACACGTCAACCCGTCGCCGGTGAATGCCCAGGCAGATCGATCAGCGCAGCCGTACGGTGGGGCATGAAGAAGACCTCGCGCATGGTTTCGATCTGCATGCTGCTGCTGAGCTTGGCCGTGCTTGCCGCCTGCCGCGGGGGCATACCAGGCCCGGGCCATGGCCACCTGCCATCGCCGGGACATCTGCCGCACTGACCGGTTCGCGGTGGGCGGTCGCCGAGCAACGGTTGCCCGGAGTCGTCCCGCACGGGCAAGAGCTCAGGGGCGGTCCGGACCAGACCCTTCCTCCGGCCGCGGTGTGGCCGCGCGGTCGCCCGGAGCGGGCTCCAGGACCGGGCTGTTCGTGGCTCGGCGACGGAAGCACCACCAGACCAGGATGATGCCCACGACCACCAGGAGGACCTGCGCGTCGAAGCGGTGGAGGTCGGCGACGAACAGTCCGAGCGCGGCGCCGAACAGGTAGCCGAGGATCGCGAATACGCTGGTCCACGCCGCAACTCCGATCAGGTCGAAGACCAGGAACCGCCAGGGGCTGACCCGTGACACTCCGACCGCGACCGGGAACACCGTGCTTGAGGCGGGGATGAATTGGAAGGCGACGATGAACCAGCCCGGGTCGGATTCGATCCGGGCCAACGGCGTGGCAATGCGCTGGCGCAGGCCAGGGAACCAGGCGAACAGGCGGCGGCTGCAGAATCGCCCGAGCAGGAAGCAGGTCCAGTCGCTGAGCAGGACACCCAGACCAGCGCACGCCATCACCCAGGGCAGCAGCAGGTGTCCGCGCCGGGCGGCATATCCGGCCAGGATCAGCGCGGCCTCGCCTTCGATGAAGGTGGCGACAACCAGGGCGGCGTAGCCGTACTGCTCGATGAGGGCGGTCGCGTCCATCCGTTACATGAAATCGACGAGCATCTGCTCGGGGACCGTGCTGCCGCGTGAGGTCTCGACGCACAGGTGGAGGTAGTCCGTGAAACGTGGCGGCGGAGTGGCGCCTTCGTCGAGCAGGCGCTTATTGTCGAATGCGGCGCCGAGTCCGGCGAAGGTGCCGTAGATCCTCATCGCCCTGAGCATCAGGCGGCGATTGCAGCGACCGAACCAGTCGTGGAACCGGTCCTGCGCGGCGACGAGGTCCTCGTAGGTGACCACCTCGTAACGGTCGGTTGTGCGTCCGTCACCGAGAGCCCGGCCGAAGGCGGCGCTGATCTGACGGAACGATGGGCTCATCCCGGGGCCAGCGGATACATGGTAGGTGCGATGCGCCAATGTCGGCTTCAGCAGCAGATGCAGCAGGGATCGGGCGGTGAAATCGACCGGCACCACGTCGATGATCCCACGTGGATCGTTCATGAGCCGCTGCATGGCATCCGACATGCGAAAGGCCCAGTAGATGCTGTGCGAAGGACCGCACCCGAGGCGGGAGTGGCCGACGATGATCGATGGCCGGGCGACCACCAGCGGCGCGTCCGGGAATCCGCTGCGCAACTGGAGCTCGGCCTCGGCCTTGCTGGCGGTGTATTCCACCAGGTGCGATACGCCCGCCTTCGGATAGTCGTCCTCGCGCACCACCGCGGGCGGCGAGTCGCCGCAGATCATGGCCGTGCCGACCTGCACGAACCGCTGCAGGTGGGGCAGTCCGAAGATCGCGCCGGCGAAGGCCAGGGTGCCGTCGACATTCGTTCGCCAGATCATCGGGTGGGAACCGAACGAAGTCACCGCCGCGCAGTTCAGCACGCGCGTGATGACAGTCAGGCGGCGATCGCCTGCGAACGCACCGGGGTCGGTGATGTCGCCGCAGATGATCTGCTGCGGAGCGATGCGCGCGAGCAGCGCGTCGCTGGCGCCGAAGCGGCGCAGGTTTGCGGCCAAGCGGGCCGCACCTTCGGCTGGGCTGGGGGCGCGCACGAGCAGGACCGTGCGCGGCCAGTTCGGCGAGCCCAACAACTCGGCGACCACCGCGCCGCCGAGGAACCCCGTACCGCCGGTGACGAGGATGCCATCGCTGGGTGCAGTTGTCATGGAGGGCGCGGCCGGGTCAGCGCTGCTAGGGTATCGTCGAGTTGGATGACCGCGACCAGATCCACTGACCCGTGCACAGGCCAGATTCTCAGGAACCACGTGAGGCGGACGCTGCGTACTGGCAACGCTGCGCCGATATCCGACTGTCCTCCAGACGAGATCGAGCGTGCCCGGGCGTAACCTCCAACGAATCGAACCGCGGTCTTTCGACCGCGGCTCTTCCGGAATCTGGTGCGCGATCCAGGACTCGAACCTGGGACCCAGGGATTAAGAATCCCTTGCTCTACCAACTGAGCTAATCGCGCCTATTTGCGAGGCGGCACGGTACGGCTTCTGCCGGGGCCGTCAACGGCAGGGCCGGCGGCTCTCCTGGCCTGCGAGCCAGGGGAACCGCCCCGGTGGCTCCCTACTTCGGCGCCTTGTCCGGGTCCTCGGTCTTCGCCGGGTCGGTGGGCGGCAGGGCCACGTCGTCCTTGGCGGCGATCCGGCGGAAGACCAGGTGGCCTTTGCCCTTGTCGGGACCCTTGTCGGCGGGGCCATCGTACTCGACGTCGACCGAGAGCTGGGTGCCGGCGCTGAACTCGCCGCGCAGCAGCGCCTCGGACAACGGGTCTTCGATGTGCTGCTCGATGGTGCGGCGGATCGGGCGCGCGCCGAAGCGTGGGTTGTAGCCTTCCTTGAGCAGGAAGTCGATCGCGGCGGTGGTGAGCTCGAGCTTGAGGCCCTGCTCGGCCACGCGCTTGCCGATGTAGTTGAACTCGAGCTGCACGACCTGGCGCAGGTCCTCGCGCTCGAGCGGACGGAACACGATGGTGTCGTCGAGGCGGTTGAGGAATTCCGGGCGGAAGTATTCGTCCAGGCTCTTCTGGTAGGCGAGCTTGGTCGCCTTGTAGGCGTAGTCGTCGCTGCTGCCCGAGGTGTCGAAGCCGAGCTGGCCGGCGTCCGACGCCACCGACGCGCCGACGTTCGAGGTCATGACGATGATGGTGTTGCGGAAGTCGATCGCGCGACCGTACGAGTCGGTCAGCTTGCCCTCCTCCATGATCTGGAGGAGCATGTTGTAGATGTCGCCGTGGGCCTTCTCGATCTCGTCGAAGAGGATCACCGAATACGGGCGCCGACGGACCTTCTCGGTGAGCTGGCCGCCCTCCTCGTAGCCGACGTAGCCGGGAGGCGCGCCGACCAGACGCGAGGCGTTGTGCTTCTCGCCGTACTCCGACATGTCGATCTGGATCAGCGCGTCCTGCTCGCCGAACATGAATTCGGCGAGGGCCTTGCAGAGCAGCGTCTTGCCGACGCCGGTCGGGCCGACCAGCATGAAGCAGCCGACCGGGCGGCGCGGGTCCTTGAGGCCCGAGCGCGAGCGGCGGATGGCGCGCGAGATGGCCTTGATGCCATCGTGCTGCGAGATCACCCGCTTGTGCAGGTGGTCCTCGAGGTGCAGCAGGCGCTGGGTCTCGCCCTGGTCGAGGCGCTGCAGCGGGATGCCGGTCATGGTCGAGATGATGGTGCCGACCAGCGCCTCGTCGACGGTGCCCGAGAGCTCCTTGGCGCTTTCCGAGTGCTTCTTCTTGAGGTCGGCGAGCTCCTTCTTCTTCTTCTCGGCGCGGTCGCGGAACTCGGCTGCTTTCTCGTAGTCCTGGTTGAGCACCGCCTCGGACTTCTGCTTCTCGAGCTCCTTGATCTCGGTCTCGATCTCCTTGTAGGCGGGCGCGCGCGAGGTCGCCTTGAGGCGCAGGCGGGCGCCGGCCTCGTCGATCACGTCGATCGCCTTGTCGGGGAGGTAGCGGCCGGTGATGTAGCGGTCGGACAGCTTGACCGCGGCGTCGATCGCCGCGTCGGTGATCTTCACGCGGTGATGGGCCTCGTATTTGTCGCGCAGGCCGGCGAGGATCTTGACCGCGTCCTCGATCGATGGCGGGTCGACGATGATCGACTGGAAGCGGCGCTCGAGCGCGCCGTCCTTCTCGATGTACTTGCGGTACTCGTCGAGCGTGGTCGCGCCGATGCACTGGATCTCGCCGCGCGACAGCGCCGGCTTGAGCACGTTCGACGCGTCGATCGCGCCCTCGGCGCCGCCCGCGCCGACCAGGGTGTGCAGCTCGTCGATGAACAGGATGATGTTCTTGGCGGTCTTGACTTCCTTCATCACCGCCTTGATGCGCTCTTCGAACTGACCGCGGTACTTGGTGCCGGCGACCATCGACGCGAGGTCGAGGCTGATGATGCGGCGGTTGGCGAGCAGGTCGGGGACCTCGTGCTTGACGATCGACTGGGCCAGGCCCTCGACGATCGCGGTCTTGCCCACGCCGGGCTCGCCGAGCAGCACCGGGTTGTTCTTGGTGCGGCGGCAGAGGATCTGCCACAAGCGCTCGATCTCGCGCGAGCGGCCGATCACCGGATCGAGTTCGCCGGCTTCGGCGGCGGCGGTGAGGTCGCGGCCGAAGGCGTCGAGCGCGGGGGTGGCGCTCTCCTCGCCCTTCTTGGCGCTGGCCGCGCCCGAGCGCGGCTTGTCGCCGGGCTTCTCGGTCGAAGAGGCCTTCTCGCCGGGCATCGCCGACACGTCGCTCGCCCCAAGCAGGTCGAGGATCTCGTTGCGCACGTCCTCGAGCTTGAGCTCGAGGTTGATCAGCACCTGGGCGGCGACCGAGTCGTTCTCGGACAGCAGCCCGAGCAGGATGTGCTCGGTGCCGATGTAGGGGTGACCGAGCTGACGAGCCTCTTCCGAGGCGAGTTCGAGCACGCGCTTGGCCTGGGGAGTGAACGGCAGGGGGGCGGTGGGCGCCTCCTTGTCGTTGACCACCACCAGCTTCTCGACCTCGCGCCGGACCTTGTCGACGTCGACGTTGAGGTTGTTGAGCGCGGTGACCGCGACCCCCGACCCTTCCTTCACCAGTCCGAGCAGCAGGTGCTCGGTGCCGATGTAGTCGTGGTGGAACCGCTCGGCCTCCTTCTGGGCGAGGGCGATGATCTTGCGGGCGCGGTCAGTGAACTTGTCGAACATGGGCGGCAACCGTGGGGTCCGCGGGCGCTCGTGGCGAGGAGAAGGTCCAGCGCCTGGGCAACCCGGTGAGTCGGAATGACGAAGACTAAGCGTGGGCGAAGCGCGGATCTAGCCAATGCCCCCCGGGATCGCACGTGCTGGCGCACATCTTCCCGGACCGGCAAGGACTGTCCGCGATTGCAGATCCGCCGATCCCTCCTGCAAGGAGATTCTACCCGATGCGGAGCCCGGGTCGGGGGGCGAGGGCCCGAAGGCTGGACGGTCGGGGCGGTCGGCATCCGGATAAGCCCCGGCCGCCTGCGATTGTGGGCGGCCCCCGTTCCGCGACCCTGCCGACGGGAGGACCGCTCTCATGGAACAGCGACTGCTCGGCGGCTCCGGCTTCTCAGTGCCCGCGCTCAGCTTCGGCACCGCCACGTTCGGAGGCGGCAACGCGTTCTTCAAAGCGTGGGGGGACACCCGCGAGAGCGAAGCCACGCGCCTGGTCGACATCGCGCTCGAGAGCGGGATGAACCTCTTTGACACCGCCGATGGCTATTCTGATGGCCAGGCCGAGCAGATCCTCGGCGCGGCCATCGCCGGGCGGCAGGGTCGGGTGCTGATCTCGACCAAGGCGACCTTCCGCACCGGTCCGGGCGCCAACGACGTCGGTTCGTCGCGCCAGCACCTGATCGCGGCGTGCGAAGGCAGCCTGCGCCGCCTCGGCGTCGACCACATCGATCTGTGGCAGCTCCACGCCTTCGACGCGCGTACCCCGATCGAGGAGACGCTGCGCACCCTCGACGACCTGGTGCGCGCGGGCAAGGTCCGCTACGTCGGCTGCTCGAACTTCTCGGGCTGGCACCTGATGAAATCCCTGGCGATCGCCGACCGTTACGGCTGGCCGCGCCACGTCGCGCACCAGGCCTACTACTCGCTGCTCGATCGCGAGTACGAATGGGAGCTGATGCCGCTCGCCATCGATCAGCGCGTGGGGACGGTGGTGTGGAGCCCGCTCGCCGGCGGCCTGCTCACCGGCAAGGTCCGTCGCGACCGGCCGGCGCCGGCGGGCAGCCGCATCGCGGCGCAGGGCAGCCTGGGCCCAGCTCCAGAACCCGAACGGCTCCACCGCATCGTCGACGCGCTCGCGTCGGTCGCCGACGAGACCGGGCACAGCGTGTCGCAAGTCGCGCTCGCCTGGGTGCTGGCGCGGCCGACGGTCGCGACCGTGGTGATGGGCGCGCGCAACGAGCAGCAGCTGCGCGACAATCTCGGCGCGCTTACGGTCACGTTCACCGTCGCCCAACTGCAGCGGCTCGACCAGGCCAGCGACCGCCCCGCGGTGTATCCCTACTGGCATCAGCGCGGCTTCGCCGAGCGCAATCCGCCGCCCGTCTAGTGTCCTGACACGGAAATCCTTCACATCTGGCTTGGCCGCGATGGCCGTCTGCTGCGTTGCGCGAACCTTGCGGTAGCGCTGCTACCGCGGAGGTTCGCGCGCCTTGCATCCAACCACCGGGGCCGTCGCCATCGGCAAAGAATTTCCATGTCAGGACACCAGGGAATCGCGCTCCGGCGATGGGATGTCGGGGGCGCTGCCCTATCCGAGCAGCCATCCCCGCACCAGGTCGGCGCGCAGGCGGTCGCGGGCCTCGGGGATGGCGGCATGGTCGTGCTGGAGCTGGAGATGGGCGGGCTGGCCCTGGAGGAAGATGCGGTCCAGCACGGTCCAATCCTGGGCGGGCAGGATCGCCAGCGCGGCGCCGAGGCGCAGCCAGCTCAGCTGGTCGATCAGCTCATCGTAGGTCAGGGTGCGCGCGTGGGTGAGCAGACCCCAGGCCCGCCATGCGCGGTCCTCGAGCTTGGGTCGGTTGTTATCGAGCAGCGCCTGCCGGGCGAGCTCCTCGTAGGCGACGATCTTGTCGACGGTCTCGACGATGGCGTCGACGATCTCCTGCTCGGTGCTGCCCAGGCTGCGTTGATTGCTGACCTGATAGTAATGTCCGCTGGCTTCGCTGCCTTCGCCGTGCAGGCCGCGCACCGTCATGTGCAACTTCCCCAAGCCGCGCAGGACCTGGCGCAGTTCCTGGGTCTCGGCCAGCGCTGGCAGGTGCAGCATCACCGAGGCGCGCAGCCCGGTGCCGGTGTTGGTCGGGCAGGCGCTGAGGTAGCCGTACTGCGGATGCACCGCCCACTCGACGTGGGGTTCGAGCGACTGGTCGAGGGCCACCGCCTGCTCGATGCCTTTGCGCAGCGACAGGCCGGGGGTGATGACCTGGAGTCGCAGGTGGTCCTCCTCGTTGATCATCAGCGAGCAGGTCTCGTCCGGGCTGACGTGCACCGCGGCGGGGCGCTTGCCGGTGGCGAGGTCGCGCGAGATCAGCTGGCGTTCGACCAGCGCTGCGCGTTCGACCTCGCTGAGTTCGGTCATCTGCAGGGTCAGCGGCGACGGCCAAGCCGTGGCTTTGGTGACTTTCGTAGCGAGCTGCGCGACCAGGTCTTGCTGGCGATTGCGGCTGAGTTTGCGCTGGAAGGGGAACGTCGCCAGGTTGCGCGCCAGGCGGATGCGCGACGAGATGACGATGTCGCTCATCGGCCCGCTCCCGCGGAGCCACTCGCCGGCCTGTTGCGTGAGGTCAGTTAGCTTCATAAGAACCAAATGCAGAATGCAGAATGATGAATGCAGAATCAGGAAGGGAACGAACGGCAG
>JACDEC010000393.1 GCA_013816645.1 Planctomycetota bacterium | reverse complement strand
ACGCTGAGCGTCGCGCTCGGGGCCGCGCTGGTGTGGGGCGGCGTCGCTGCGGTCGGCGCGGCCGGCGCCCTGGCGCAGGGGTGGGTCGGCATGGTCGGAATCGTGCTGATGCTCCATTTCGGCGTGTTCCGGCTCGTCTCGTGCGCGTGGCGGAGCGCCGGCGTCGAGGCGCGTCCGCTCATGGATAGGCCACTGGCAGCGGTCTCGCTCGGCGAGTTCTGGGGACGTCGTTGGAACACCGCCTTCCGCGATCTGACCCACCGCTGCTTCTATGCGCCGCTGGCCCGTCGCTGGAGCCCGCGCGTGGCGATCCTCGGCGGATTCCTGCTCAGCGGCGTGGTCCATGACCTGGTGATCTCGCTGCCGGCTCGCGGTGGCTACGGGCTGCCCACGGCGTATTTCGCGCTGCAGGCCCTCGGATTGCTGGTCGAGCGCAGCCCGTTCGGTCGCCGCCTCGGCTTGGGCCGTGGTCGGGCGGGTTGGTCGTGGACCATGCTGGTGGTGGCCGTGCCGGTCGGACTGCTGTTCCATCCCGCGTTCATCCGCGTCGTCATCCTTCCCTTCCTCGCCGCGCTCGGCGCGGCCTGACGCTGGAGACCGCTCATGACTCTCGACCTGCTGATCGTCGCCTGCGGCCTGGGCCAACTCGCTGTGCTGATCGCCTCGGCGATGGTGCCGGTGCGCTTGCGCTGGAAGGAGGCGTTCGCTCCGCTGCCGCGCCTGCATCGGCAGATGTACTGGGTCTATGGCGGCTACGTCGTGCTGGCGATCGTCGCGTTCGCGATCATCAGCCTGCTCAATGCCGGCGAGCTCGCTGCTGGCGGCTTGCTCGCGCGCAGCGTCTGCGCCTACGTCGCGGTGTTCTGGGGCGTCCGCTGCGCCTTGCAGGGTGTGTTCGATGTCCGCGAACATCTCACGACCTGGTGGCTGAAGGCCGGGTACCATGCCCTGACCATGCTCTTCGTCGGCTTCACCCTGGTCTATGGTTACGCCGCCCTGCGGCCGGCGGCGTGGTGACCGGCCCGGCGCCGCGCGCTTCGCGAGCTGCTCACCCGCTGGTGCTGTTCGACGGCGCCTGCGGCATGTGCAGTCGGGGCGTGCGCTTCGTCCTCGATCGCGATCCCGCCGGGGTGTTCCATTTCGCGGCTCTGCAGTCTCGTCTCGGCCGGGATCTGCAGCGGGCGTACGGAGTCGCAGACATCGACAGCATGGTGGTGATCGAGGGCGACCGTACCTGGGTGCGATCCTCGGCGGTGCTGCGCGTGGCGCGCCGGCTGCCCTGGCCGTGGTGCTGGGCCTACGCCTTCGTTGTGCTGCCCCCGCCGGTGCGCGATCTCCTCTACCGACGGATCGCCGCCACGCGTCGCCGCTGGGCTCCTCCGGGGACCTGCCGACTGCTAACGACTGAAGAACGCGGGCGCTTCCTCGACGATGGAGCGGCGGACGGGGCCGAGTCGCAGCTGTCGGCGAACTGATCGGATTTGGCCGTCGGCGCTTGCCGGTCCGCGCGCGGGCCCACAACCCCGGCATGCAACTCGGCACGACCTGGTACCCCGAATACCGCGACGAGTCCACTTGGGAACTCGATCTCGCCCAGATCCGCGACGCGGGGATCGGCGCGATCCGCTTCGGCGAATTCGCCTGGTCGCGGATCGAACCGGAGCCCGGACGCTTCGACAGCGATTGGATCGCCCGCGCGTTGGCTGCGATGCGCCGCCACGGGATCGAGGCGGTGATCGGCACCCCGACGGCGACGCCGCCGCGCTGGCTGTGCGAGCGCAGTCCCGAGACCATGCCGGTCGACGATAGCGGGCGGCGCACCGTGTTCGGAGCCCGTCAGCACCGCTGCTACAGCTCACCCGCCTACCGCGAGGCCAGCCGCGGCGTGGTCGAGCACCTCGCCCAGCGCTTCGGCGGCGACCCCACCGTGGTCGCCTGGCAGATCGACAACGAGATCGGCGGCGAGGCCAAGGCCTGCTACTGCGATCTCTGCGCCGTCGCGTTCCGCCGCTGGCTCGAGCCGCGCTACGACGGCATCGCCGATCTCAACAAGCGTTGGGGCACCCAGTTCTGGTCGCAGACCTACCAGCGCTTCGACCAGGTGCCGGTGCCGAGCCGCACCGCCCTCCAGCTTGGGCTGAAGCACAACCCCAGCCTGATGCTCGAATGGCTGCGCTTCCATTCCGAGAACATGGTCGGCTTCTGCCACGAGCAGGCGGCGGTGGTGCGCCGGGGCAACGCCTCGCGCACGCCGGTGTTGACCAACTACGACGCCTTCGACTGGGGCGAGAACATCGACCTCAGGCGGATGTTCACCGGGCTCGATGTGGTCGGTTTCGACCTGTATACCGACAAGGATCACGTCATCGCCTGCTACTGCGATCTCATGCACGACGTGCTCGCGCGCCCGTTCTGGTTCATGGAGTACGACGTCTCCAGCGCCAAGCTCGCCGCCGAACTCGACGCCATCGCCGCCAGCGGTGCGGTCGAGCGGCTGTTCTTCTTCAAGTTCAATCCGTTCCCGTGGGGTCAGGAGCAGAGCACGCGCGCGTTGCGCACGGTGACCGGCGGGGCGACGGCGAACTACGACGCCGTGCGCGTATGGTCGAAGCGCTCGCGTCCGACCGCGCCGGCGGTCCGCCGCCGCGTCGGCGTGGTCTACGATCACGACAGCTCCTGGTCGCGCTTCTTGACGGGTTGGTCGGGCATACCCGGGGACCTGACCTACCCGCGCGCGCTGGTGAACGACGTCTACCGGGCGTTGCACGCACTGGGAGAACGCGCGCGCTTCGCGCTGGAGCCCGCTGCGCTACGCGATGTCGAACTGGTGGTCCTACCGTGGACGGTGGTGCACGAACCCGGACTCGAACAGGCCGTGCTCGCCCACCTGCGGCGCGGCGGATCTTTGCTCATGACCCAGGACGTGTTCCTCAAGAATCGCGACAACGTCTTCAACGAGACGCTGCCCGCGCTCTACCGCGAGATGGGCTGCGCTGGTTTCCTCGACCATGAACCCGTCGGCGAGCACGCCCTGGTGCGCGACTTGCGCGTCGGCAAGGCGCGGGTCGTGGTGCTCGGTACCGGCGCGACCTTCGAGCAGTGGACGCACTGGCTGCGGATGCTGCTGCCCGCGGCCTAGTGTCCTGTATCAGAAATGTCTTTCAGATGTCGCCGGCCCCGGTGGTCGGATGCAAGGCGCGTGAATCGCGGCGATAGCAGCGCTATCGCAAGATTCGCGCAACGCCGCAGACGGCCGCCGCGGCCAAGACAAATGGAAGACATTTCTGATACAGGACACTAGCGGGCTGCTGAATGACAGCGGCCTGCTAGCGGAACAGCCCGGTGACCTGGGTGAGGTTGCGCAGATCGTTGTCGAGCAGTTCGGCGCGCAAGCCGACCCACGGCGCCGGATCGTCGGCGAGGTCGTCGGCGCCGGCAGCGACATAGATGCGCGACCACACCCGCAGGTAGGCGGTGCTGCGCACCATGACATCGGCGTCCTCGTAGCGGCGGTCGTCGGGGTCGCGGTCGTTCATCGTGTCGCGCACCAGCGTGCGCACGACCAGGCGGTCGTCGCCGAGGATCGCCAGATCGACCCAGCCGCCGATGCGCGATTCGACCGCGCCGCCCGCGACGCTGAGCAGGTAGTGCTTCGGCGAGCGCTCGATCCAGCGCCAGCCGAGCACCAGGTTGAAGTCGACGGGCAGGTCGCCGCTGTCGTCGTCGACCTCGTCGCGGTCGTTCGGCGCGGTGCGGTACGACACCCCGCCCTGGTAGAATTTCCACGGCTTGGGTTCGATGCGCAGGTAGACGTGGCCGGTGGCGGCGC
>JACDEC010000392.1 GCA_013816645.1 Planctomycetota bacterium | reverse complement strand
CGCTACGTCGAGCAGTACCGCCGCGAGCGGGCCCGGCTCGATGAACTCGAGCAGACCCTGTTCCCGCAGCGCTGACGCGTCCACGATTCCATACCCGCACCGAGCAGCCGCCCCATGTCCGAGACGTTCTTCGCCCACGGCTCCCCCACCACCGTCCTCAGCGACGACGACCTGCGCCGCGCGCTGACCGAGGCCTTCGCGCGCATCGGGACCAAGCGCAAGGTACTGGCGGTGCCGCCCGACTACACCCGCCTCAACAGCCGCGCCGGGATCCTCACCCGCTACACCTATGAGCATTACCGGAGCGCGCTCACCGACGTGCTGCCGGCGCTGGGCACCCACGTGCCGATGCCCGATGCGCAGATCGCCAAGATGTATGCCGGCGTGCCGCGCGAACTGTTCCGTGTCCACGATTGGCGCAACGACGTGGTCACCGTCGGCACGCTGCCCGCCGAGTTCGTGCGCACGGCGACCGAGGGCGTCTACGACAAGCCATGGCCGGCGCAGCTCAACCGGCTGATCTGGGACGGCGGCCACGATCTCGTGCTCTCGATCGGCCAGGTGGTGCCGCACGAGGTCACCGGCATGGCCAACCACACCAAGAACCTGTTCGTCGGATGCGGCGGCAAGCACGGCATCGACGAGAGCCATTTCATCGGCGCCGCCTACGGCATGGAGCGGATGATGGGCCGCGCCGATACGCCAGTGCGTCGCCTGCTCAACGAAGCGCTGTCGCGCTTCACCGCCAAGCTCGACATCGTCTTCGTGCTCACCGTGGTCGGCGCCGCCGCGCCCGGCGAGCAGGGCGATGCCTACGGACTGGTCACCCGCGGGCTGTACATCGGACGCGGCACCGACTGTTTCGAGCAGGCCGCGAAACTGTCGGTCGCGGTGAACTTCCGGATCCTCGACGAGGAGATGCGCACCGTGGTCGTGCACCTCGATCCCGAGGAGTTCCACACCACCTGGCTGGGCAACAAGGCGGTCTATCGCACGCGCATGGCGATAGCCGATGGCGGCGAACTCATCGTCCTCGCGCCGGGCATCAAAGGCTTCGGTGAGGATCCCGGCATCGACGCGTTGATCCGCAAGTACGGCTATCGCGCCACGCCAGAGGTCATGAAAGCCGTCCGCGAGAACGACGATCTGCGCACAAACCTCTCGGCTGCAGCGCACCTCATCCACGGTTCGAGCGAAGGACGCTTCACGGTGCGGTACTGCCCCGGCGCGCTCAGCCGGAAGGAGATCGAAGGCGTGGGGTACCAGTGGGGTGACCTCGAGACCATGCGCCGCCGCTTCGACCCCAGCACGCTCACGGACGGCTGGAACCAGGTCGGTGGCCAGCGCATGTATTTCATCTCCAATCCAGCGCTGGGCTTGTGGGCATATCGGGGGCGTATTCCCCGTTGATCCGATCGGTTGAACTCGACTCCCCCTCGTTGCTCAATAATGCAACAAGGATGGTCACTGGCGCTTGTGTTGCCACCGCGCGTTCGATACGGTGCCAAGCCGGTCATGGCAACGGTATCTGTCCGTAAATTCGCGATCTCGGTCGATCCAGACGAAGTCGTCGACTTCGCCGAGAAGCTCGATTGGTTCGCCGCCATCTTCAAGCAACTCGGCTTCGAACAGATCGGGCACTACACCTTCCGCTACAGCGACGAAGAGTGCATGGTCAAAGCGGAGCTGCAGTCGAGCAAGGACGGCTACTTCCTGTGGGCCTACGTGCAGGCCCAGGACGAGCATTCCTATCGCCTGCAGGAGACCGCCGACGCGTTCGGCGCCAGCATCATCGACCGCTCGCGCATCGAGCGCGGTTCCGAGCGCATCGAGAAACCGGGCACCGGCAGCTACGCCAAATCCGGCACCGGCAGCTACACCAAGCCCGCGACCGGTACGTATCCCAAGCAGCCGATCACCGGCGCCTTCCAGCGACCGCCCACCGGCCGCATCGAACGCCCGGGCACCGGCACCTTCCAGAAGCCGCCGGACAAACCGGGCACCAATCGCATCGAGAAACCGCCGGGGACTGGCAACGCTGGCAGTTGAACGACGGGCTCCGGCGCGATCTGCGCGCCGAGCCGGTGGTCAATGCGTGTCCGTGTGTCGCCGCGCGCTCAGCGCAGCCCGCTCAACCGGTCGATCGCGCTTCCGGTTCGCCCTTGGCGGTGCCTTCCGGCGAGAACAGGTACTTCGGCCGAATGATCGGCGTGCCCTTGCCGTGGCGCGCTTCGCAGCGTTCGTAGACGATCTGCGCGGCGATGCCGACCACGCGGCTGAGCCCGAAGAGCACCGTGTAGTATTCGGGCTTGGTCAGGCCGCAGGCCATGAGCAGCGAACCCGAGGCGCTGTCGACGTTCGGGAACGGATCGCTGATCTTGGGATTGGCCTTGAGGATCGCCGGGACCACCTCGGACAGCAGCTTCACCATGGTGAAGTTCGCGTCGTGCGGGCAGAGCTCCTCGCCGAGTTTGCGCAGCGCGCGGGCGCGCGGATCCTCGACGCGCAGGACCGCGTGGCCGAAGCCGAAGATCAGCTCCTTGTTGGCGAGCTTCTGGTTGATGAGCGCGCGCACGCTCTCTGCATCGAGCTTGCCGGCGACCTTGTGCACGCACTCCTGTACGAACTCGAGGCATTCCTGGTTGGCTTTGCCGTGCAGCGGGCCGGCGAGCGCTGCCATCGCCGAGGCCAGGCTCTCGTACATGTCGGCGTGGCCGGACGCGACCGCCTTGCCGACGAAGGTCGAGAGGTTGCCGCCGCCGTGGTCCATGTGTACGACGTCGAACACGCGCATGAGATGGGTGAGCTTGGTGGCCTGCTCCGCGGACAGCCCGGGAACCCCGAGCATGTGCACGAAGTTCTCCATGTAGTTGAGACCGGCCTTCGGCGCGATCGGCTCGCCCCAGCCCTCGCGGATGCGGAAGATCGCCGCGACCAGCACCGGGATCTTGGCGATGACGTCGATGCAATCGCGACGGTAGTCGCCGCTCGACGACACCATGCCGAGGACGTTGAGCGCGTGGATCAGCCACTTCATCGGGTGACCGGCGCGCGGCAGCGCCTTCATCGATGCGAAGACCGCGGGATCGACCGCCTGGTGTTCGGCCAGGGTGCGCGCGAACGCGGCCTTCTGTGCCGCGTCGGGCCAGCACTTGTTCAGCAGCAGGTGGATGACGTCCTCGGGATCGCGCTCGGCGAGATCCTCGACGGGCTGGCCGACGTAGAACAGGCCCTTGACCGGGTCCACCGAACTGGTCGTGCAGTAGCCGACCGGCACCCCGCGCAGCCCGGTCTCGAGCTGGTCAGTGGTCAGTTCCATCAACACGCGCTTCTGCTGTTCCATCATACGAACCTTCCCGGTCTACGTGACCGACAGTGCCAGGGTGTGGCGTTGCTGCAAGACGCTTGGGGGCGTGGGATGCACGCCTGAAGCACGGGGGATTGTGGTCGGCGTACGCAACGCAAGCTGCGCGCCGTGCCGCCGCTGTGCCGTTATCGCCGCGTCTTCGTGCGCGCGTGGGACTGCGTCACCGCCGCCGGCGACGCGGCCGCGTCGTGGCAGGCCTGTGCCGCCGGCAGGGTCGCGCTCTCCCGCGTGGCGGGCATCGGCTGGTGTGGCTTGGTCGGCGCCGCTCCGGGCGCGACCGACCTGGACGATCTCGCCGGACGGGCCGCCGCCGGGCCTTGGGCGTCGATCGCCGACGGGGAACACCCGCCGGCCCTGGCCGTCGGCGACGGCAACCGGCGAATGGGATCGAACCTGTGACCGCCCCCCTCGGCGGTGACGTGCGTCCGCTGCGCGCCCCGGCGTCGTCACAGGCACCCGACGCGAAGCCGAG
>JACDEC010000036.1 GCA_013816645.1 Planctomycetota bacterium | reverse complement strand
GAAGCAGACACCATGCGACAGTCGATCCGAGATGCGTTCCGACAAGCGCAGCGACCGGACGAGCGGCTGCAAGCCGCGACCGGACGAGCGAGCCCAGCGAGCGACCGGACAAGCGCAGCGACCGGACGAGTCCTATCGATCCGGCAGATCCCAGCTCTGGCCTTCGAAGGCCGCCGAGAGCTTCCACTTGGCGCCGGGCGCGACGAGTTCCATGTAGCGGCGCGCATCGTTGCGCAGCTTGGTCACTGCCGGGTCGTTGGCGGTCGGGTCATGGTGGAAGATCACCAGTTCGCCGATGTCGCTGTCCTTGAAGAAATCGATGAAGTTGAAGATCGTCGAGTGGCCGAAGTTGATGCGGTCGTGGTACTCGAGGAAGCCGTACATCGCGTCGACGATGACCACGTCGGCGCCGGCGACGAAATCGGCGTACTGCTGGGCGACCTTGTTCGGGTTCTTGCTGACCTCGGTGTCGGTCAGGTAGCAGACCGTGCGCCCACCGCGGCTGATGCGGTACCCGTAGGCCTTGTCGGGATGGATCAGCGGCATGATCCGCACTTCAGCGCCGGCCACCGCGGTCGGCTCCTGCTCGGGCAGCTGATGGCAGGTGATCGAGCTCTTGAGCATCTCCCACTTGTAGGGGAAATGGGCGTCGGACATCTGGGTCTGGAGCAGGCGCTCGGCGTCGCTGCGTCCCGACCAGATGTCGAGCTTGCGGCCGGGGATGAACAGCACCGGCGCGAAGAACGGGAAGCCGACGATGTGGTCCCAGTGGAAATGGGTGAAGAAGAAGTGGATGGGGATGTCGGTGGCGCGGCCATCCGCGGCGAGCTCGCGGCCGAGCAGGCGCAGGCCGGTGCCGGCGTCGAGCACGAAGAGCGCGTCATCGAACGCGACCTCGACGCAACTGGTGTTGCCGCCGTAGGTCCAGCTGTGCGGTGAGCGGTCGAGGTAGGCCTCGATCGATGCTGCCGACGACAAGTCGGCAGGCGTCGCTTCGCTGAGCAGCGAACGCGCCTTGTCGCGCACCTGGGCGCTGGACATGGGGGTGGCCAGAGACCCCCTCACCCCCCACAGCCGAATGCGCATCAACCGTCTCCATCGCAGTTTACCAACCGCTGCGCCACACTAGGCGACAACGAGCGCAGGCGCAAGACGCGTCGGGGTTTGCGGCGATTTCCCGCACAGGTCGTGCTGGCGTAGCCGAAATGCAGGCGTAAGCCGAGTGGTCATGAGCACGTGCATCGAAGTGACCAGCAGCGCGATCCGCCTGTGCCGCGAGACGCGCGGGCGCCTGACCACGCTCGAGACCTATCCCGTCGCCGTCGGCGGCGATCCGATCGAGACGCTCGCCGCCGCGCCGCTGCCCAAACCGCTCGGCAAGGTCGCGGTGCTGCTCAACCATCCCGACGTGATGCTCAAGACCATGCTCCAGCCGCCTTGTCCGGCGGACCGGCTCGACCGCATCGTGCGCTTCGAGCTCCAAGGCATGGCCGGCGCCGAGAGCGAACCCGTCACCGTCGCCTGGCACCTGGTCAAGGCCGGCGGCACCGGCGACATGCGCGTGCTCGCGGTCATCGCCAAGCGCGCACTGATCACCCGCATCAAGCGCGCGCTCGCGCCGCACGAGGGCAAGCTCGGCTCGCTCACCCACCCCGCCGTCGGCCTGTTCCACGCGGTCAAGCGTCAGGCGCCCGAACTGGCCGAGGACTGCATCGCCATCGACATCGGCGGCGCGCACCTGCACCTCGCCCTGCTCCAGGGCGGCGAACTCCTGCTGCCGCGCACCGTCACCCCGGGCATGGACCAGCTGGTCGCGAACATCGTCGAAGCCCAGGGCCTGCCCACGCACGAAGCGCACAAGCTGGTCGCGCGCCTCGGCAAGGGCGCGCCCGAGGAGCACCACGAACTCATTCGCCGCCAGGCGCAGTCGGTCGCCGGCCTGGTCAGCACCACGGTGCGCTTCGCCAAGGCGCAGCTGCAGCTCGAGCGCTACGAACCCAAGTCGGTCTACGTCTCGGGCGCCGGGGCCCAGGTCCACGGCTTCGTCGAGGCGCTGCGCGAGCGCATGCAGATGCCGGTGCGGGTGCTCAACCCGTTCGCCGGTGCCACCAGCGGCGTGCCCACCGAGACCATGGACCGGCTGAGCTCGCTGCCCAGTTCGTGGACGCCGGTGATCGGCGCCAGCGTGCCCGAGCACCTCGAACTCGACGTGATGACCGACGAACGCGAGGCGCGCGCGGCGTTCTGGCGCAGCGAGGGCGCGGTGCGCGTCGCCTGCGCGATCGCCGCGCTGCTGCTGGTGCTCGCCGGGCTGCGCCAGAGCTTGGCGCTGGGCGACATCAACAACGCGATCGAACGCCTCGAAGGCGAGGACGGCAAGTCCGGGTACGTACCCGCCGCCAAAGGCATCGCCGAAGACATGCAACAGCAGCTCGCCGCATCCGCCGCCGCCCGCGAACGGCTCGGCTTCCTCGACGCCGAGCGGCGCCCCAGCCGGATCGCGGTCGAGCTGCTCGCCGCGATCGCCGAACAACAGGATGGCCAGACCTGCCCGGTGGTCCTGCGCCAATACCGGATCGTGCGCCAGGCCGGCCAGGTCGTGGTCGAGCTCGAAGGCTTCGCTGAAACCGCCACCAACCGCAGCACCGCGGATGTGCTGCGCGGGTTCGAACGCCAGCTCGTGCGCGCCTACGAACCGATCACCTGGCTGGTCGCGCTGCCCAAGCCGATCGCCCGCGACAACCAGGAGTTCCACTACCGCATCGGCATCGCCGATCGGCCGGTCACGGTCGAGAAATCGAACTATGCCGCCGGCGCGGGCAAGGGCCTCCAGCTCACGGTCGCGGCCAACGACGCCAGCGACCCCCTCGCCATCGCCAAGGTCGCCATCGACCGCTTCCAGTCCGTCGAGGATGAAGCCAAGGTCACGGTCGGCGCCAATGAGTTCGTGTGGTCGGAGAAGTCCGGCATCCGCAAGAAGTAAGCTCCGACCCCCAACCCCATCCCCCCGACCCCCGTCCCTCCTGATGCGCGCGCCGGAATCGCTGATCCCCGAGGTCACCGCCGGGCTGGCCCAGCGCCTGCCCGGACCGCTTGCCGACGTGTTGCTGGCCGCGGTGCGCTGGCGCCCCGGACAGAACCGGTTGGTGGCGGTCCTGCCCAACCAGGTGTGGTACGAGTTGTTCCGCGAGCACGCCGAGGAGTCCGCCCGCGAACTGCTCGCCGCGCACCAGTGCGGCCTGCACGTCGCCAGCCGTCAGGGCGTCGAGGTCGAGTCGCGCGACGGCCAGCGCCGCTTCGCGACCTTCCTCAAGGATCCCGGCAACCAGCTCGCGCTGGCCGCCTGCCGCCGCGTGGTCGAAGCACCGGGCATCGAGCACAACCCGCTCTACCTCCACGGCCAGCCCGGCAGCGGCAAGACCCACCTGCTCGGCGCGGTCGCCGCGGATTTCCGCGCCATGCTCGGCGAGCAGGCGGTGGTCGAGTTCAACGGTCCCGGCTTCGTCGCGCGCGAGGCGCAGCAGCTCGCCGAACGCGGCGCCACACCGCTGCGCCTGGCGATCTCGCACGCCGCGGCGATCGTCTTCGACCAGGTCGACGCGCTCGCCGGCCGCGCGCTCGCCCAGGAGGAGCTCTTCCACCTCATCAACAGCTGCATGGAGCGCGGCCAGCAGCTGGTGTTCGCGGGCTCGGCGCCGCCGCGCAAGCTCGCCGGCATCGAAGATCGGCTGATCACCCGCCTGGGCTGGGGCCTGGCCGTTCCGATCGAACCGCCGCTGACCGAGACCCGCCTGGCCCTGCTGCGCCAGATCGCTGGTCCGATCGCCGAAGCCATGGACCCGGCCGAGCTGACCAAGCTGGTCGATACCTTGGCTCCCGACATGCATCAGGTCGCCAAACTCGCCGAGCGGCTGCTCGAGGGCGAGCGCGTCGTCACCGGCACCGACGTCGCCAGCTTCGACCGCATCCTCCAGGTCGTCGCCGAACGCTACGACCTGCGTCCCGGCGACATCGCGGGTAAACGCCGGCTGCGCCAGGTCGCCCAAGCGCGCCAGGTCGCGCTGCTGCTCGGCCGGCGGCTGACCGCGCACAGTCTCGACGCCCTGGGCGGCATGGTCGGCGGGCGCGACCATTCGACAGTGCTCTACAGCATCCGTCAGGCCGAGGAGCGCGTGGCCAAGGATCCGGAACTCGCGCGCGAGGTCGGGGAGCTGACCCAGGCGATCCTCGGCGGCGAGGATCACGGGCGGGAGTAACCGAGCGCGCTGGATAACGGGCTGAGGCGCATCAGCCCGAAAGAGCCACAGAAAAGGGAGTCTCGAAAGCTTCCCCGCTTGCTTGCCTGCTTGCTTGCCTGCTTGCCTGCTTGCCCGCTTGATGGTCAATGACGTCAGTCCAAACTTTGTGGTCCATGACTTTGGATGCACTATTCAGGACTGCAGCCGGCCGCCGACGAGCGACATGACCAGGCCGAATAGCAGGAGCAGGTTGCAGAGAAAGGATGCCACCACGATCAACGCGACCGTGGGCCGGGCGCGGGTCGCGAATTCGGGCGTCGCCTGGATGATGTGCTCGCGGTAGCGTCGATCGAAGACTCCCCCCGTGCCCCACCACAATGCGATGATGACGGCGAGCGGAATGGGAACCGCGCGGATGAACATCAACATGGAAAAGCCCCGGCCGTCGATCGGAATCAGGGTGTAGCCAGCGACGGCGAGCGCATTCAAGCCGGCGACCACGGTGAACATGCGACGACCGGACGGACGCAGCCCCCGCAGCAGGCAGCCGCAGACCAAGGGCGACACCAGGGCAACCGTCGCGGCCACGAAGAGCAGGCTGACTTGGGAGATACGGGTGAAGCGGAGGACCTCGTGAACCGCTCCCAGGGCACCGACCATACCATCGAAGATCAGGGACCATGCGAGCAGGCGAACCGACCCTTCGGCAGACGACCATCGCCGACGGGCCGCGAGCGCGACGCCCTCGTCCGTCAGCGTCGTGTGCGGTGACGTTGCCACCGAGGCGAGAGGAGCAACATAAGGATTCTCGCCGGTCATATCTGATCTCGTGTCAACGTGGTCGCGCAACAGAGTTTGGCCACGTCCAATAGTATTTCCACATTGCACTGCTGTGGTGGAGGCGGATCAAAGATCTGTCCATGAATTCGTCAGGATCTCGACTACCTGACCATCGATCACCGTAAGCGGTTCCGGAGAGGGCTGCCTGCCCGTACGGTCTGGTGGAGATGCCTGGGGACCGGTCTGGCCTGGCTGCGATCGTGCCGTGCCCGCGGTCAAACGGAACCGATTGGATGCGAGGGATTCGTACGCGATCGCGAGGTGACCGCCGCCAGGACGCAATGCCGTGATGTCGCCGAGAGCGTTCTCGAGGTCCACGGCATAAAGCGGTAGCCCGTCGCCACGCGCCATCGCCAGCAACCGGACGGCGAGTCGCACTAGGCGGTGGTCGACATCACCCGCAAGTGCGCTGTCGGCGGAGCGGATGACATTGCTGGCGATCATGCATCCCAACGGTCCGAAGCGCGAGGTCAGCGCGGCTTCGCTCGGGATTGGGATTTCACTCATCCCGCGCAGGTGATCGGCAACGCCACCATATGCCTCGACCACGCGCGCGCAGTCCTGGTGACCCGACGTCCAGATGCGAAAATTACGCCACACCTTTCCAACGCGACTGGACGTCTCAAACAGATTCGCCGAATCGGTCGACGCCCACGCCGGCAGGTGCGCCACCACGTCCGCCCAGCCCGCTACGTGAGTCGCCACTTCGCCATCGAAGCCCGCTGCGATGAGGGTGAACGCCTGCGCTGGTTCGGCGAGCCATGGCGCGGCAAGTTCGTCAGGTAATCGACCCTGCACGGCGAGATCGAGGTACGCGCGATCGCGGAGACCGCCGACTCTGAGAGCAATGAGCGCATCAAGGATGGTGCCGGGATGCGCATGCGCGCGCGCGGCCGCCTCGAGCAGCACGAGCGCCGGAATCGGGTCCTGGGCGAGCACCGCCTCGTAGCGCAGCCATTGGACCAGATCGCGCGACGAGGCGAGGTTGGCGCTCCGCGCGCGCGTGATGTCGGCGTGCGCTCGCCGCCCGGGAGGGAGATCCACCGCGGCCCAGCCCGGCAGACCGAGAACGAGGTCCTGATGCCCCTGCAGCAGCGCGCAGGCGGGCACCAGACGCGGCCGCAGCCCCTCGACGATGTCGACCACGGTATGCGGACACGCGGAACGGCCGGCCACCCAGCGGTTCCAGCCCACGCGGTCGTACGCGAGCGACGACCAGTCCTTCAGGTAACCTTCGGACCATTCGTGCCAGGCCTCCTGCGCAGCCGCATCGACCACCGGCGCCGCAGCGACGAACGCAGCGATGCTCGTAGGCACCCCCGCGGCCTCGCGTGCCGCGACCGCATCGCGGTAGCGCTGTGCACCGATACGGCGGCACGCGTACGCGCTCATCGGGACGCAAACGAGCCCGACGGCCACCACGGGCAGCACAACGTGCCACCAGCGGCGGCGGCGCGGCCCGCGGGCGGGCGTGGTCCACTGCTCACCACTCATGCAAGCCACTCCGGATGGCGGCGACTGGGGCGGCCATTCGAAAACGGTGGGTCAGACTCGTCATGACGCACCCTTCAATGGATCGCCGGGTCACTGACGTACCGCGCGGCGGACGATGAAATGGTTGAAGATAGCCCGATGAGGCGCGCCCAACAATGACCCTTGTCCTGTCGTTCCCATTCACTTCCGATTCGGATTCGACTCTGGCAACACAAGTCGGTTGCGATCGATGCCAGTTCGGTCTACTTGACCCACGGACGTAGGCCTTCCCCACATTTTTGCCACAGCAACGATGAGCAGGAAACCGACCCCGAGGAGGATCATGCTTCGATCGTGAACACCGCGCTGGAACTTCGCGTATTCCGATGGCGTCAGGTCGGGCACAAGCGGCTCTATGTGCGGAGTGCCACGCATGTGATTCAGCGTCACGGCAATAGATTTCCACAGCGCCATGAGCATCATGATTGGCAACAGCGGCAATGTGAGCAGCGCGACAGCGAGCAGCGCGGCTCGCCCGACTCGCTCACGGCTGTGCCGGTCCAAGAGATACCAAAAGATGATCAAGTTGACACCCCATGCTGCTACGACAACAAGGATCCAATCGAACGTCATCATGGGGTCGCCTGACAAGGCTCCGATTCCATCATGGTGCGTCCAGGAGCTCAGGAATGCCAGCGCGGGTGAGGTATGCCCACGTGGGATCATAGAACGCAGGCAAACGGGTCGGATCGTTCGGATCACCGTGCGGCACGACGATCGCCATGCCCTGCCGAGCGCGGGTTAGCAGCACGCGGTAGGCGTTCAGACGGTAGCACTGGGCGGCTTCTTCGCGGATGTCCTGCCATTTCGTTCCCTTGAATGCGCGGAATCGCCAGCCGCCGTCGGGCTGATGGATGAGGTCCCCATCCCACGCCACGATGGTCCAATCCAGTTCGAGCCCCTGGACGTCGAACTCGCTGGCCGTGTCTTCCAAGTAGAACGACGAGCGCACGTCGGTGTGGTCGTTCAGGAACCAGCAACAGGGATCGACCTTGAGACCCATGACGATGCCCAGCGGCTTCAGTCGCTTGCCGCCGGACGACGCCAGTTGCCCGTAGCGCTCGCTACCCCGGGCATGGGCGCGGACCCACGAACGCGCGGCAGCAAGCGATCGGGAGACGACGATGGGAAAGCGCGGCAGGATGCACGCGAGCTCCTGCGCCGCGGCCTCACTGCGACCGCTCATGAGCGCGGCGACGCCGGTGGACATGCGTTCGGAACGGAATGAGCGCAGCGACACCCCGAGATGCAGGGACGGATCGCGCACGACGCGATCCCCGAGCTCGGCCATGACGAAGGCCGGGGCCGAATCGGTGCTCTCCAAGCGATCAGACACGTGGACCAGCCAGTGCGGGAAGTGGTCACGCAGTGCACGCAGCCACTCAGCCAGGCCGGCCTCGCCCGTATTGATCTCCTGGCCACCGCCGATCAGGCACACGATCACTGCCCAGGTGGGATGGCGGTCCATGACGCTGATGAGAAAAGCCGGTTCGGATTGATCGAAGTGCGACTGGCCCCGCTTCGTGCGCATGAAGTCCATGGCCTGTTCGCGGTCCCAGGCGCGCTGGGCCTCGTCATAGACGGCGATCTGATCGACGGGCGGACTGAGATCCTTAACGTAGGCGTCACGGAAGTGGTGGATGCTCTGGATGAAGTGGTTGGTCCTGCGTAGTGCCTCATCCTTCGCGAGGGCCCCGCCTTTTGACTTCGCCCGGCTGACATCGTCGAGGGCCAACGCCTCGCGCAGCACGTCGACCAGTGGTCCGTTGCCAGACAGGAAGACCGCATGCTCGCCCGCTACCCCTTCGCCTTCACGCTGGCGGTGTTGGCACACCAGATTCAGACCCGCCAATGTCTTGCCGGCGCCAGGGACCCCGGTGACCAGGCAGATAGCCTTGCGACTGCTGCGTCGGGCCTGGTCGATGATGCCTGCGATGGCCGCTGTCGTCGCCCCAAGATTGTCGGCGCCGGCCTCGGCATGGGTGATCTCTGCAACCTGATGACCCTGGTAGAGCGCTTGGGAAGCCTTGATGATCGTCGGCGTGGGCCGGTACCGCGCCGTCAGCCACTCGCGGTGGCTGACGGTTGGCGGAGAGGCGCGCGCAGCGATCGCAGCGATGATCGCGGCCAGCGAGGATCGATTCGCGACCATCGTTGGATAGACCTGGTCATACGGGGCGCCTGATGCGCTCACGCGGAACGGCGCATCCGTCGCAACGAGCACGGGGTTGAGCCACGTGCTCCGGCAGCCCTCGTGAAAATTGCGCAAGTCGAGCGCATAGTCGATGACCTGGCATGTGGCCGAGCGGTCGTAGGTGCCAGCGCCGACCTTGAATTCGATGACGATGACCTGGTCGCCGATGAGCAGCAGGTTGTCCACGCGCTTGCCGATGCGGGGGATAACGAACTCAAACACAGCACACCATCGACCGTCGCTGGTAACGCCGACTGGAGGATCGTGATCTGCTGGAGCCACGCATCACGTTGAGTCGCGACCACATCACCCGACTGTCCGCGAGCGAGGTGCCCAAGGATGCTCGACGGATCGGCGCCGATGAATTCAGCGAAGCTCGCGGTGTACGACGCACGGTTGGACATGGCAGTGAATAGGTCCGGAGCAGCATCGTGCGCGCTGATATCGCCCATGCCATGCTGCGTATGGTGCACGATGCCTGTGTCCGAATGATTCTTCCGCGTCAGATGCACCAGAATTAGACAAACCAATGCAAACCATTGAACAGGTCATAGGTCACGATGCCTATCCTGCCGTTCCTAGGACCGACAAGACCGCCGCGTCGCCGCTAGGGCGACTGCGGAGGCAATGGACAGGTCATTGCCAATCACCATCGTCATGCTGCGCGACGCCCTGGTCTACCGCATCACGGTCGATGTGACGCCCCTCGCCCTGAGCAAGCATAACCTGCACGGCAAGGGCGTGCAGGTCGAGATGCTCGCTGGCTGGCAGTGGGGCGATGGTCCTTGAAGGATTGCCATGGGCGGCAACCGCAGCGCTCGCCGGCACGGATCAGGGCGGACAATAACCTGTCGATCGAATGGGTAATGTGGCCAATGGACAGGTTATTGCCGGTCAGGTCATTGCCGGTCATTCGAGATGATGCCCTCTCTTGCCGACGCTATACCATCAGTGTTCATCGGGCCGAAGCCAGGATGCGCGGCACCACAACCGCGACGTAACGATCGAATGTCCGGGTGACGAGCAGCGAGCCCGCGTCGTTGTGCGTCTGGACCAGCACCTCAACGGCGTAGTCGTCGCCGTAGAAGATTCGCCCCGAGAAGGCGCACCAGCGCCCCTGCTCGTCCAGTCGCCGATACGAGAACCCGACGAGTTGATCGCCGTCCACGCGCGCCTGGAACTCTCGGACCCCGAGTGCTGCGCGCATATTGTCTTCGAGCGAGCGGGAGAAGTCCGCCCGCCGCGCCGCGGGCAGCGCGGCGGAGGAGCATTCGATCTGCATGGGCGGGGCGATCTGGTGCCGTAGCGCCTTCCCGTTCGGCGTGTCGCTCATGGTCCACCGGCTATCGGGCAGCGAGATCGCATTGCGCCCGTCGTTGAATGTGATCGTCTCGGTGAAGGTCTCAGGCACTCGCAGTTGGAACACGGTCATCATGCCTACGCCCATGAGGACCGACATCGGTGCCAGCAGCCATGCGACCACGACCGCCGCATATCGGCGAATGCGCGATGACCGGTCGGCATCCGCTGCTCGCGCGGACGCCACCAGAAGCGCGACGCCGGTGACACCCGCCACGATGCGCAGCGACCCGATCACGACGAGCAGGACGCCGTGGTCGACACCATTGAGCCCGAAAAAGGTTTCAGGCGAGAGGAAAATCGATGAGCCAACCGCCAGTGCCAGCAGGGCACTGGCTACTGCTCGCAGTCGGCCGCAGGACCGCAATGACGGTCAGGATCACGATGACCGGGATAACCATGATCGATCCCAGGGACATGCCGAGGTGTATGGGGTCGGTCATCGGAATCTCCTCGGAAGCCAGGCGGCGGGGCAGGAATAGGAGGCAATGGACGGAGGCAATGGACAGGTCATTGCCAATCATGCGGGATCATCAATAGCGTCGTGGCTCTGCTTCCATCAACGCATGGACCGCCGACGATCAGCAGTGTCGAAGCCGATCCGGCCGCCGCCAACCCCATCCTGGTCCTCGACCATGACCTGGCGGATTCCTTCGAACACGACCCGCAGCTGCCGCTCGTGTTCGGCGAAGCGAGCGCCGACTTTCCGCTCCAATTCCTCAAGGCGCTTGGCGAGGTCGGCGTTCGCCGCCAGCGCCGCGCGCAGGCGCACGAAGACCCGGACCACCTCGATGCTGACCGCGATGGCCCGCGGGCTGGCCAGGACGTTGGACAGCATGACTACGCCATGCTCCGAGAAGACGTAGGGCAGGTAGCGGCGGCCGCCACGCCCCTTTGAGGTGCCAGATTGGAACCTCAAAGCCTCGACTTCCTCGGCGGTCAGGCGGAACATGAAGTCCGCTGGAAACCGCTCACTATTACGCGTCACTGCTCTGTTCAGGTTTTTAGTCTCGACCCTGAAGAGTCGACAGGTCGGCGTCGAGCATGACCTTGTGGCCACGTTCGAACGTGCCACCGCACAAAACCGAGGGATGATCATTTCTGATCGAGCAGCACAGGAAGCGGGGAAGCGGGAACACGGTCGGTAGTGACGGGCGAACCATGGTCGGTGGTCGACGTTCACCTCGCAATGCGGATCGCCCTGTGCCTGGCCGGGATAACCATCATCGCCGCCCTGACGTTCCTGTATCCCCGCGTCGCCTTCCCAGCGCCGGGCGACGTACCGCCTCCCGCGCAACTCGGACCCTGGATGCCAGTGGCGGTCGGCAACGCGCCCGCGCGCCTGCTCGAGGACGCCGGCAGCGCGATGGCCTGGCTGACGTTTTGGAGCCATCAGTCCGCGCAGTGCTTCGTCGACCTGCGCCGGTACCGACTGCAGGCCGCCGTCGACGGCACGGGCTACGCCATCCATGGCGAAGACGCGAACGGTGGCGTGGCACTGCGGCTGGCGGCGAATGGATCGATCCGTTGCGTCGAGTACCTCGCAAGCGGCGAAGTACCCGAACTCGCCAGCGCGCCGGACGCCGCGGCACGGCTCAACCAGGCCAGGATCTGGGCGCGGCGGTGGGCACGCTCGTCCGGGTCGCTCATCCTGGGCCGGACCGATCACGGCCTCGCAGATCGGACCGCGACCGCGCGCGCCGAAGGCGGCTGGACGATCCGCTGCACGCATGTTCGCAGCGAGCATGGCGCCTCGGGATGCGAGGCCGTCATCGCCAGCGATGGCTCGCTGGGCGGGGACGGGTTGGTGGGCTGGCGAGCCTGCGGGGGCGGCCGTCGCCGCGTCACCAAGGACAGCTGTTCCGCGGCTGCGATCGATCCCGAACCTCCGGTGGCGACCGCCGTGCAGTGAGACGGCCTCGGACCGATCCCGCGTCAGTGCGGACGCCCGAGCAGGCTGGTCTCCATGCCGTTCCCCCAGCCCAGGCCGTGATCGCTGGTCGAACGCGCGACGTGGGCCTCGGATACCGTGTGCTCGCCGTGGCAGAGCAGGCGCAGGATCGCGGCCGGGCGCAGGTGCCAGCTCGCCCAGCTCAGCGGAGAATCACCGTTCATGTCGCGCGCGGTTCGGCTCGCGCCGGCGGCGATCAACAACTCGATGGCGTCTGCGCTGGCGAAGGCGGCGGCGCGGTGCAGCGGGGTCTCGCCCCTGGTGCGGCAGTCGCGCATGAAGGCTCCGGTGGTCGCACCGGGCCTGGTGGCGCGATCGGGTTTCGCCCCGCCGGCGAGCAGCACCCGCACCACGTGGTCGTAGGCGGGACGACCGGCCTTGCACAACGCGGCGTGCAGCGGTGTCTCGCCGGTGTCGATCAAGGCATGATCGGCATCGGCGCCCTGTTCGATCAGGAACTGGCAGAGCCGCCAATGGCCGTGGAACGCGGCGCCGTTGAGGTCGAGGTTGTCGCCCAGTGAACCCAGCACGGCGCCGTGCGCGAGCAGATGGCGCATGGCGCTGACGTCGCCGTAGTAGGCGCACCAGGCGAGCAGCGAGACTCCGTTGCCGTCGCTCGCCGTGGCCGGCTGGCCCTGGGCGATCACCTCGAAGACCAGATCGGTGCGACCATCGGCGATGCGCTCGAACATGGGGGATCCTCCGTCGCGGCGTGGGCCGGCATTCACTCCTGCTGACGCTCCAGCACCAGGTCGAGTTCGCGGCTGCCCTGCTCGAGGTGCCCGGCGAACAACCCGTCCGGGGCGTGGCGCGCGACGATCGCGCGCAAGGCTGCCGCGTCGATCTCCTGATCGCGCAACTGGCGGTAGGCGCCGACCACTTCGCCGACCGCGGCGGCGTCGAGGTCGCCGAGTTCGAGCAGCCAGGCGTCGACCAGGGTCGCGGTCGGCG
>JACDEC010000391.1 GCA_013816645.1 Planctomycetota bacterium | reverse complement strand
GAATGCGCGGAAGACGCGCATTACGCCCGGTGGATCGCTGGGTGCCTCAGAAGCTGGAGAGGTCGAGTGTCCCGCCCATACGCAAGCGCTCGAGCACGGCGACGCGAAGGCGATGCGGCCACAGCCCCCCCAGGTTCGCCTTGCGAAAGGTTGCGACGCGGAAGTGCGCTCAAGACACGATGAACGTCAGCTGGACACGGAGGGCCGGCGACCTGGCTGGAATTCCTCAGCGCTCTCCGCTCAGCGCACGCTCCCGCTGGCATTGTACTCGCGCTGTGCCCGGGTGTCGTTCCGGCGCAGGTCCCCTTCGGCGTGCACTTCCGGTTTTGAGTCGGTCGGACTGGCGGCGATATGGTCCTGCTTGGCCGTGGCGCTGCGCATCAGCAGATTCGCCAAGGCGAGGAAGCCGTCCCAGGTCGTGGACTTGGTGATGAAACTTTCCTTGGAGACGATCCCCGTCTCGAGGATGTCGGCGTACTCGCGCTCGGCGGAGAAGATGTAGACCGGCGTGTCGTCGAACGCCGACGATCCACGCAGGAAGCGCAACAGCTGAGCGCCGGTGACGATCGGCAGGTAAGCGTCGAGCAGGATGCAGTGCGGTGGTGGCAGATCGCGCGCGCTGGCCTTGACGGTGAAATAGCGCAGCGCCTTGTCGCCCTTCTCGATCACCAGCAGCTGCGCGGCGTGACCGCCTTCGCGCAATGCCTCCTCGAGCAGCATGGCGTCGCCCGAGTTGTCCTCGACATACACGATCGTTGGGATGTGGGCCTTGGTCGTGTCGGTCATGCGATCATCGTAGCCACGGGTGAGCGATTCCTGGCCGGCGAATGCACAACCGTCCCGCCGCTCTCGCAGGGGCACGCGTGTTCCTGCCTGGTGCGATGGCTTGGGGCCGCGTTTGGTTGGATCGCGTCAACCATCCGGCAACGAGCAGGGGAAGCATCAGCGATGCCGTCGCCACGGTGAGGCCCGCTCGCCGTAGGAAACGTCCCGCGCATCCCCCGCCGGGAAGAGCCCGATCAGCGTCGGCGCAGCAGCGCGGCTATGCCGGCGAACCCAGCCGCGACGACAAGCAGCGAACGCTGGCTTTCCAGTACCACGATGCGCCGCACCGAGGCGTTGATCTGCTCGACGGCGAGGCCCAACTGATGGCGGGTTGCAGCATGCGCTGCGAGCGCTGCGGCCAGTTGCCGGGCATGGATGCCGCGATCGGCCTCGCGCTGCAACCGCTCGCGACCGAGATCGTGGCGGAGCCTTTGCAGCTCGACGAGCAGCCGCGGGGAATCCTGAACCAGCGTGCTGTCGACATCGGCATCGGCATCGGCATCGGCATCGGCATCGAGAGCGAAGGCGGCGGTAACCATGGCGAATGCTCCAGGCTGGAGTCATAGGGTCATTATTGACCCATGTCAAGCTCGGGCATGATCAGGCCGATTGGAGCTCCCTGACTGGCTGCAGGGCCGGCTGAGTCGCAGGCGCCCGCCGTGGCAACCGCCCGCCCGACACCAGCGCGTAGCCCTTCGGCGCGTAGCGAGCGAGCAGCATTCCGCTCGCCAACGTGCCGAGGAAGAGCGCGCCACCGAGGACGACCCACGCGCTCAGCAATGCGAGATGGTGGTTATGGGCGCCGATGACGCCGATCGCCGCTTTGCGCGCCAGCGTGGCAATGGGCTCATGAGCGATGTAGATGAAGAACGTGTACGCCGAGATCCGCTGCACCAGAGCGCTCTCCACGAGCGAGCGCAGATGGTCGCTGGCGAACCAGACGGCGACCAAGCCGACAGTAATGCCGACGTTGTTCAGCACCGCGTTGGTCGCGCCCTGGGCGAGGATCCAGCTGCCGTGTGCACACGCGAGGGCGACCCACAGGCCGAGCAGCGCGACCACCGTGGTCGCGCGCGGCGCTGCCACCGTGGGGCGATGGATCGCCATCCATCCGCCGATCAGGAAGAAGAGGATCGACCGCGTCACCGACAGATCGGACCAGGCGAACCACGCCGCAGCGGCCACCGCGCAGGCACCGAGGCCGACCCGCCGATGACGCAGGATCGGCGCGATCAACGGCACGGCCAGGCAGAGCAGGAAGAGATTGCGGACGAACCACAGAGGATACGCGACTGGATTCCAGAACAAGGTCAGGACGAGATCGGCGAGTGGCCGCTCGGCCAACGGCGCGCTGGCGCGACCGCTGAGCCCAGGCAGCGACTGGAGCGTCATCATCAACGCGAACGACCACGCCGAGACCATCAGGAACGGCACCACCAGACTGCGCATACGCTTGATGACTTCAGCGCGGTGCCTGAGCAGCGACTCACCGTGCACCGTTCCCACCGGCTCGTCGCTGAGCGGGAAGACCGCCCGGAAAATCAGGAACGCGGCGACCATGAAGAAGAAGGGCGTCGCGATGCAGGCCAGGCCGGCTTTGACGGCGATCTGGATGAGGGACGAGGACAGCGCCCAGGATTCGCCGAGCGTATCGGCATCGATCCCGGGAAGCGTGCAGGCGTGGTTGAGGCAGACCAGCAGGCTGCACCACACCGAGATCGCCCGGATCCGATCACCAGTCGCACGATCCAATGCCATGGCAATCCCCCCATGCGTCGCCATTACAATCCATCCCACGGGGACGCGGCCCGCCGCTGCCCCGATGAGGGGCAACAGCGCCGATCCTCGCATCCGGGCATCAAGGTCCACCCGCGAATCGGCCTGCTTGTTCGCGGTCCCGCTGGACCCTGCCCACGCCACTCGACATACCTAGGATGGCCATCCCTCGCTGCACCTCGGTGTGGCGGGGCACGATGCCGTGCGCTGCTTGCTCTACTCGCCGAATGATGCGATGGACAAAAATGGGCGACAGCAGGAGGGGACATCCCTAGGGTCCTCGCTCATGCACCTCCCCTCCCCGCACCGGGTTCAGACGCGCAGTGGCGGCAGCTCCTCCCCTATCGACCTGATGAGCATCGTCGGCTGGCCGGGGTGCGTGCGCGACCCGCGCGTGGTCGGATACCAAATGTCATGGCAGTGAACATGCAGCCGCAGCCCCGCAACCCTTCATCGCCGACCGGAGTCGCCGTGGCCCACACCGATCTCGCCCACCGCTTCGCCGGCAACCCGATCCTGCGGCCGTCCGATGTGCGGCCGACGGTCGCCGGACTCGAGGTCGCCTGCCTGCTCAATCCGGGCGCCTTCCGCTACCGCGGCCGCACCGGGCTGCTGCTACGCGTCGCCGAACGTCCGCCGCAGACCGAGTCGATGGTCAGCACGCCGGTGATCGACCCGGCTGCCCCGGGTGGCATCCGCATCGTCGCCGTCGCGCGCACCGATCCGCAATTGGACAGCCGCGATCCCCGGGGCTTCACCTGGAAGAGCGACACCTACCTGACCACCCTGTCGCATCTGCGCCTGGCCTGGAGCGACGACGGCGAGCGCTTCACCGCCGAGGACGTTCCGACGCTGATGGGCGAGGGGTCGCTCGAAGGCTTCGGCATCGAGGATTGTCGGGTATCGACCATCGGCGATCGCTACCTGCTCACCTACACCGCGGTCTCCGCGGCCGGCGTCGGCGTCGGCTGCATCGAAACCAGGGATTGGCGCAGCTTCCGCCGAATCGGCATGATCCTGCCGCCGCACAACAAGGATTGCGCGATCTTCGAGGAGCGGGTCGGCGACCACTGGATGTGCCTGCACCGGCCGAGCGGCATCGGCCTCGGCGGCAACTACATCTGGACCGCGCGTTCGCCCGACCTGATCCATTGGGGCGATCACCGCTGCATCGCCCGCACCCGTCCCGGCATGTGGGACAGCGAACGCATCGGCGCCGGCGCCGCGCCGATCCGCATGCCCAGGG
>JACDEC010000390.1 GCA_013816645.1 Planctomycetota bacterium | reverse complement strand
ACCATAGGGTCTTCGGTTAGAACGGCTTGGCGATGATCTCATTGACGCCAAGCCGCACGGCACGTTCGACGCGGTCTTTGCGGGGCTGGGACAGCATCAGGATGATGGGTACGGTCGGCGCTGGCGATGTCTCGGCATCTCGCACCAAGCGGATGACCTCCTCGCCCGGAGCTATGCGGGATTTGAGGTGACGGAGGTGGTCAGGCGGCGCGGTGATCTGGACGCGCGATGACCTCGGTCCCGTCGCGGAAGGTGACACCGGCGACGACCTTGGGCAACTGGTTTTCGCCCTTCAGCCGCCGCCAGGTCTTTGCGGCAGCCATCACGAGCTTGAACACCATCAGCTTGGCGGTGATCGGCGAGAGCGCGCCCTTGGTCCGCACGGTTCGGTGCCGCACGGTTGCGAACACGCTCTCGATGGGATTGGTCGTCCGAAGGTGATCCCAATGCTCGGCGGGCATGTCGTAGAAGGCCAGCAGCGCCTCCCGGTCCTTGGTCAGGCAGTCGGCGGCGCGGGCGTACTTGGCGCCGTACTTCTCCACGAAGACGGCCATCGCCGTCTCGGCCGCCGCGCGGGTCGGCGCGGCGTGGATCTCGCGCAGATCCGCCTTCATCGCGCCCTGCACGGATTTCGGGACCTTGTTGAGCACGTTGGCGGTCTTGTGCACGATGCGAACGCAATCGACGCGCTCCGTTTCGTCGCCTCGCTGCCTTTCACAGGATCGGGACCGGCCGTGCGGCGGCGGCGTCGCGACGCGCGCTTCCCCTGAGCGGACTATGAATCATCTGGCAGGCCACCCCTCCGCGGAGGTCATGCCCGATGCCGCAACCGTCACGGCCTGGAGCGAGGACTTGGCTCATCCATTCGACGCCTGTGCGCGCCCGCGACGGCCTCGAACGGGTGGATCGAGTCTACCGTCGTCTCCTTTCTGACCCACCATTCCCGATTCCTACCCCCCGAACAGAGGTGAGGCCGCCATGCACGTCGCCGTCTATGCCCGCGTTTCCACTGAGCGCCAGGAGCGCTACGCAACCATCGACAGCCAGCTTACCGCCCTGCGCGCCTGGGCCGCTGGTGGTGAGCATGCCCTCGCCGATGAGCACATCTTCCGCGACGAGGGATACAGCGGCAGCCGTCTCGACCGACCCGGGCTCGACGCGTTGCGCGACGCCGTGCGCGACGGGATCGTTGCCACGATTGCCGTGCTGACCCCCGATCGCCTCGCCCGCAAATATGCCTACCAGGTGCTGCTTCTGGAGGAGTTCCGCCGCGCCGGATGTGAGATCGTCTTCCTGCAGCACCCCATCTCCGATGATCCGAACGATCAGCTCCTGCTGCAGATCCAGGGGGCCATTGCGGAGTACGAGCGCGCCGTCCTGGGCGAGCGCTTCCGGCGCGGCAAGCTGCAGCGGGCCCGCGACGGGCATTATCAGGGTGGGTGCGCGCCCTACGGCTACCGTTACGTGCGCCGCCAGGATGCTGTGCCAGGTCATCTCGTCGTGGACGAGCAGGAGGCCAGCCTGGTGCGCATGATCTACGACTGGCTCATCGACGAGCAGACCACGATCCGGCAGATCCTCAAGCGCCTGAACGCGAGCCCCTTCCTACCGCGTTCCGGCCGCCACGCGTGGTCGCCGTCCGTCGTCCACCACATCTTGGCCGATCCGGTCTACGCCGGTACGGCCTATGCCAACCGCTATAGTTTTGTGCCGCCCAAGAAGCCGCGTCACGCTCGGGGTCCCCGGTCCGGCGAAGCGAGTTGTCGTCAACTCAAGCCACGGGAGCAGTGGATTGCCGTTTGCGTACCGGCCATCGTCGATATCCAAACCTGGGATCGAGCACAAACCCAGCTGGCCCGCAATGCGACGCTCTCATTCCGCAACAATACCAAGCATAACTATATGCTTCGCTGCCTGATGACATGCTCCAGTTGCGGCTTGGCAATGTTCGGCCGAACTTACATCGCAAGAGGGCGTCAGCCGGAACGGCGTTACTACATGTGCCATGGCAAGGACTGCATCCTCAGCGCCCGTCCTGCGGCTTGCCCGAGCCGGAACGTCAAGGCCGAGGAGATCGAGACCGCCGTGTGGGAGCACGTCGCCGGGCTGCTGACCAGCCCGGAGCGGCTGATGACGCAGTTCGACCGCTTCGCGGCCGGAGCGGAGGCTGGCACGATGCAGGACCGCGCCGCCAGCCAGCAGCGGCGCGCTCGGCTCGATCGTGTCGCGCGGGCCGACAAGCGCCTGCTGGACGCCTACGAGGCCGAGGCGATCAGCCTGGGCGAGTTGTCGGAGCGCCGACGCCATCTCTCCGACGAGCGCCTGCTTCTCGAACGCCAGCAGCGGGAGGCCGATGCGCTCAGCTGTCAGCGCGTGCAGGCTCAGGCCGTCCGAACCAGTCTGGAGGCGTTCTGCGAACGCACCCGCGGGCGGCTCGAAGCGGCGTCCCTCGACGACAAGCAGGCGATCTTGCAGCTCGTGATTGACCGCATCATCGTCGGCGATGGCAGCTTGGAGATCCGCCATGTCATTCCGTTGCCCCCCTCACAGCCGAGCGGCCCCAATCCAGGCCGGCACGACGCGCAATTGCGTTCGGATGGTGTGCACACGGCACCGCTGCCAGGTCGCGGTCATCACCTTGGCGACAGAGGCCTTGATGCCCTCATGGGCATCCGAGATCACGAGCTTCACGCCCCGCAGACCTCGCCGGGCAAGCTTGCGCAGGAACGCGGTCCAGAAGGTCTCGGCTTCCGACGGGCCAACGTCCATCCCGAGCACCTCGCGCCGGCCATCGCTGTTGACGCCCACCGCCACGATGACGGCGACCGAGACGATGCGGCCGTCTTGGCGCACCTTCACGTAAGTCGCGTCGATCCAGAGATAGGGCCACTCGCCCTCGATGGGGCGGCCGAGGAAGGCACTCACGCGTTCGTCGATCTCCTGGCATAGGCGCGAGACCTGGCTCTTCGAGACGCCCGTGCAACCCATTGCCTGGACGAGATCGTCCACCGAGCGGGTCGAGATACCCTGGATGTAGGCTTCCTGGATCACCGCCGTCAGCGCCTTTTCGGCCAGGCGGCGCGGCTCTAGGAAGCCTGGGAAGTACGAGCCCTTGCGCAGCTTCGGGATGCGCAGCTCGACCGTGCCGGCTCGGGTCTGCCAATCTCGGTCGCGATAGCCGTTGCGCTGGACCAGTCGCTCGGTGCTCTTCTCGCCGTGGGCTGCACCGGTCAAGCCACCCACCTCCAACTCCATCAGACGCTCGGCCGCAAAGCCAATCATCTCCCGCAGCAGATCAGCGTCGGCACTCTTCTCCATCAGCCCGCGAAGGCTCATCATCTCGTCGGTCATCGGGGGTCTCTTGGGTTCGGGGTTGGTCGTCGCAACCCGACCCTACCCGGCAACCGCCGATGACCACCCGTCAGCTACACCACCACCCGGGACACGACCAATACAAATCCATCAGGTCAGCGGCGCGCTCTACCGCCGTTGGGTCGCATCCGGTGAAGCGAGCCGCGTGGGGCCGGCCCGCCTCGTCACGCCCGAACAGGATGAGGTGGATGGGTTTCGTGCCCAAAGTGGGCTCCGGTAATGTCGGTGGCGCAAGGCGCGCCGGCATCGACACCGGTGCGGGCAGTACGAGGGCAGTTTGAGTTTGCATCATTTCTGGCTCCGGAAACGAAGAAGGCGGCCGAGGCCGCCTGCAAGGGAAAGGATAGGTTGGGCACCCGGTTGAGACCGAAGGCGCGGCGTCGGCAACGGTGGTCGTATTCGACGGCGGATCGGGCTCATCGGGCACCTCGGTAGGTGAGCGCCGCAAGTAGCGGCGATGCCAAGCTTACCAGAATATAATCC
>JACDEC010000389.1 GCA_013816645.1 Planctomycetota bacterium | reverse complement strand
ACGCCGCATGGTCTGCAAACCTCCCGTGGAGAAGGTCGTCCCCGCCACGTCGACGTCGCCGGCTTCGGCGGCGATCGAAATCCCAGCCAGGCCACGGCCGCAGTCGATTCGACAGTCGAGGAGACGCACGCCTTCGACCTCGCCCTGCACTACGACCTCGGCGTCCACGCCAGCGCCCTCGTCCGGGCCCAGGGTGCAGCCGGCCAGGGTCGTGCCGCTCGGTGCGTGGATGCGGTCGCAGCGGCGCAGGTGCACGGCGGCTCCGCCATTGCCAGTGATCCGCACGCCCTCCAGGCGGTTGGCCGCGTCGTCGGCGCCGAGCGAGACGCCGTGACGGTGGTTGCCGGCGAGTTCACCGCCGGTGACCAGGCAGTCCTGAACGCCGATGCAGAAGAAGATGCCCATGCCACGATTCGCGATCGCGTGGCAGTCGCGGAATCGGAGCCGGCGCGAACCGGATCCGGGATGGTAGCCGTTGCCGGCGCAGCCGCGGGCGACGCAGCCCTCGAGCAGTCCGTCGACACAGAATTGGAGCGAGAAGCCGTCTCCAGCGAAGCCGTCGCAGACGAGACGGCGGAAGGTACAGCCGCGCGCACGCAGACCGTAGACCGCGGCGCCGCGGCACGAATCCATCTCGGGATCCTCCGCGTTCCCGATCAGCCGCAGATCCTCGATGACCGCGCCATCGACATCCTCGGCGGCGATGAGCGGGAAGGCGTTGACCGCCCGGGCGTCGATGAGCGGATCGTGGTCGGCGTTGGCGCCCGTCGAGAGGATCCACGCATCACCATCGCGCGCGATGATCGTAGCGCGGGTCGAGTGGTAGCCGTGGTGGAGCGAGTCGCTGATCGTCACGCCATCGCCGACCGCGAACGCGTCAGGGTCGCGCAACCGCACGTTGTTCCGGCCGTAGGCGAGCAGCCCGGCCAGCGCGGAAGCCTTCGGACCGCGCCGGGTCAGCACGGTCGCCGACCCTTCGCCACGCAGCGTCACGCCGCTGCGCAGGCAAATGGCATCGGCGAGTTCCCAGGTTCCCGCCGTCAGCTGGACGGTGGATCCGTCCTGCGCGGCCAGGTCGATGGCCAGCTGGATCGGACCGCCACCCCTGGGTCGCCCGTCCGCGGCCGGAGCTACCGTGATGATCCCGCTCATGGCCGTCTCTCAGCGCGCATCGCGATGGAGTTTCGGGATCGATGCTCGAAGAACAATATCAGAACGGTCTTCGCCAGGTTCGACGTGGCGCAACCACGTCCGTGAACGACGCCGTTGCGCGGGCAGGCCGGTGCCGCCTGTCGGCCCGCTCAATTAACGTTGGTGCCACTGACCATGTAGGGACAGCCCGGGAATGACATGGAGCCTCCGCACTCGAACTCGGCCTTTCCGTCGGGGCCCATGTCGAAACGCTTTTTGCCATTGGTGTGGAAGACCACGGGGCCAAAGCGATAGTTCACGATCTGGCGGCCAGCGAAGTCGGTGACCGTGAGGATCCCCGATTCCGTGCCGTGCGCATCGGCGATCTCGGCGTGGACTGGATCCGTCAGCCGCACGTCCTGCAGGCGGCGGATGACCTTGCCGTCCTGACCAGTGAATTCGATCCAGACGACTTCACGATCGCCTCGGCAGACGGCGATGAGCTGCTTGTTCAGCGACGCCGGCTGACCCCAGCCCAGGTCCTTGACGTAGGCCAGGCAGGTCGGATTGCGACCGATCGTGACTGTCCCGATCTTGGCGATCCCTGCGGACGTCGCTGGGGCATCGGTGGCCAGACCGCCGACCTGCCATATCTGCAGGATGCCGGATTCGGTCGCGATGTGGGCGCGAGCCTCGTGGTCGCCACCGATCGTCACATTGACCGCGGTCGGCGCCTTGACCCGGAGGCACTTCACCACCACCGGCTTGGGCTGGTCGTCGACGCTGAAGTCGCAGGGCCACTGCTTGGGATCGGGACCGTAACCGCGTGTCTCTTTATACCGCTTGTCGGTCGTGCAATACATCATGCCGACGTGCTGGAAGAGCGGCTGGAGATCGATGAATGCAGCCTTGTTCTCGAACCGCGAAATCACCACGGCGTAGCCGGAATTCGAGAGGAATTTCGCGTTTTCGCCGGTGCGGCTGGCGAAGCTGTCGCGGATCTCCTGCTTGGCGAAATCGATCTCCTTCGGAGCCGCATTCTTGCCTGCGAGCTTCAGCCAGAGCGGCGAGCCGGAGCGGTTGCCCGTGGCGGCTATTCCCGTCGGCGTCGCGAACGGTAGTTCGATGAACCCCATGAGCTTCATCGAGGTGAAGCTTCCGACGTTGGGCAGGCAGGGATTGGGCTTAGCCCAGCTATGCGCGCCCAGGGTCGGAGCGGAGCAATCGAGCGCGATGACGGCGAGTTCGCCTTTCAGGCTGGTGACGTCCCAGACCGTGACCAGTGCGAATTCGTTGTGAGGCGTAAGAGCGATTGCAGAAGGCACCTTGCCGGGCGGCAGCTTGAGGAATGTGCCGGGGTTTCCTGAGGTGCAGGTACCAGCCGTGCCGAGCAGGCCCGACGTGAAGGCGATGATGCCGCTGTTGCACCAGACGCCGGAACCGCGCGCGATGGCGACTGGCGAGCCCAGTCCTTTCGGGCAAGCGTCTTTCCAGGATTTGGTCGCGAGCATCGGCTCGGGATGCGAACCGCCCCACCAGGTCGGGGTCGGTTCATAGGTGAAGGTATTGTGGCTCTGCTCAAGGATGGAAACGCGATCGACCCCAGGATCGTTACCGGCATCTGGGGCGTAGAGGATCTGTCCATGGGTGCTGCTGTAGTCACCCCCGTCGTTGGTGGGGGGGCCGCCGATGTTCCAGCGTTGGCCCGCGCCCTGGTGGCCTGCCTTGAAGATCTGGATGGGCGGCTCCCAGATCTTCGCCTTGGGACTACCTGATGTGCCGCCGAGCTGTTTCGCCGTGGGTCCCAGGCGCTTGCCGATCGCTGAGGCGCTGTAGTCGTAGGCTGAGCGCAGGTAGGCCGAACGGATCACTTTGCCCTGCGCATCGATCATGCTTGCCACAGCCTTGTCGGGCTCGGTGCTATCCACATCTTCTTCGTCGGGATTCACTTCGGGATCCACTTCGGGATCCGCGTCGGGATCCGCGTCGGGATCCGCGTTGGGCCGCTCCGGCCCTGACTTCGCCGGCGCCAAGCGAGCGGCGGCGGCGGGATCAAGGCGCACGAGGTCGTCGCGGATCCTGCGGAAGGCGGGGCTCTCTGCGCGACCGCATGCGGTTGCCAGCATCAACCATGACTCGCGCACCGTCGCCGGCGCCGATTCAAGCAGGGTCTCGGCAAGCTGGCAGATGCCGGCGTCGCCGAGCAGTGCCCAAGGCAATGCGACGTCGAGATTGCTGCCCGAGAGCTGGACGCTGTCAGGACGGGCGGCGACCAGTGTGGAGTTGGCGTAGGTGGTGCCGGCAATCTGCGCGGTAACTGCTGGAGCGGCACCCTCGGGGTAGGTGTCCACCAGCCAGATGCGGACGGCCTCCGACCGCTCCGAGCCGGGGATCAAACTGACCATAACGAGCAGCAGGATCAGGGCTCTGGGCATGGGATCATATACGGTTTTTTGAAGACCACGTTGACCATTTGCCGTGCTTGGCGGGAGGGCAGAACCAATCCTCTGGCACCGATGGCGGCTCTGCTTCGGCCCGCGTGCTCATGTTCGCCCTGGGGCACCTCCGATCCTTGCTGAGATTGGCCTCGCTGCACTTCGGCCGAAGTGTCGGCCGGTGGCTCAGCGCCATACCGTGGCAGGGGTCGCGAAGCGAGCACCCCGGCGACCATCGCCGGATTGGCAGTCTGACCCGAGACTGCTCCGCGCTTCGCTTGGTTCCGCCAGTGCT
>JACDEC010000388.1 GCA_013816645.1 Planctomycetota bacterium | reverse complement strand
CCCGGCGACGCAGCGCAAGACGCTGCGGGGACATCGATTCGAGCGAACGGCCTTCGGCGGGCCTAGCGGCCGACCAGGAGCCGGTCCCCGAGGTGGTTGCCGAGCATCGGGTTGTCGATGATCAGCTTCCGGGTGCGTTCGACGTCGTAGGCGACCCGTCGCCAGACCACGCTGGCGCCGTCGAAGATCACGTAGCACGAGCGCGGATCGCCGTCACGCGGCTGCCCAACGCTGCCGACGTTGATGATGGTCTTGCGCGCGTCGATGTTCCAACGGTAGTCGAGGCTGGTCAGGCTGTGCCAGGTGAAATCATCGCCGGTGATGACGCCGGGCCGATGGGTGTGGCCGACGAAGCAGGTCTTGGGCACCAGCGCGAAGTTCTCCTCGAGCAACTGGCGGGGATCCTCGCCCATGAAGCTGCGGCCCAGGGTGTGCTCTTCGAGGATGTACTCCTCGAGGTGCTGGCGCGGGCTGGCGTGAACGTAGAGCACGTCCCCTTCGGTGAATGAAGTCGGCAGATCGCGCAGCCACTTCCAGCGCTTGGAGCGGCCGCTGAGGAAACCGAGGAAACCGGAACGGATGACCTGATTGGTCCACAGGGCAGCGTTGCGCGCCTCGGCGTTGAAGCCGATGGGCTCGTGGATGACGGCGTGATCGTGGTTGCCGGCGATGATCTTGCCGGGTTCGCAGACCTCGATGATGGTGCGCATCGCTTCGGCCGGTTCCGGCCCATATCCGACGACATCGCCGAGGCAGTAGATCGCATCGACCTTCTGGTCGCGGATGTCAGCAAGAACCGCGTTGAGGGCGGCCATATTGCTGTGGATATCGCTGATGATTGCGATCCGCCGCATGGCCTTCACCTATAGCAGGGGCGGACAGGCCGCACCATGGTAAATCCGTTAGGGGTGGAACCGACCTCCCGATCCAAAGCGCTGGCGATACGAGGGTTCGCTCGGCCGAGCGGTGAACAAGGCCCATTGTGCGCCCCCCGCGGTAGGTCTGTCTGCGGCTACAATCGCCGGCGAGGCCGACATGCATGCTACCTGGGCACCCCCCTGCGCTGTATTCCTCTCCTTGGTCTGCGGACCCGCCGGGGCGGCGGATCAATCGAACGAACTGGGCTTGGTTCCGCGAGCTGCGCGCGAGGCGCTGCTCGCCATTGCCTCCGGCAAGACCATCAGTGACGTCGATCGCGAAGTGCTCCCCGACGGGACACTTTCCTATGAGGCGCGCATCGGCGACGGCGGCGACGCCCGCACCGTGTGCGTCGATACCCGTGGACGGGTGTTTCCCGCAATGCCGCGTCCGGATCCGCTGAGCGGAGTCCCGGCAGCGGTGCGGGCGGGGATCGAACGGCATGCGCCCGGTCGCATCACCGACGCCGATCAGATCCTCGATGAAGACGGGCGCATTGGTTACGAGATCGACACTGCCAATGGCGGTCGCAGCCAGCGGATCCGCCTCGACCCGAGCGGCGAGGTCCTGCACTGATTCAAGGGTTGGCGGCCACGGCGCGCTCGACGTCGAGCTCCAGATCGAATACCCGCTCGAGCTTGAGCACCCGGAAGACTGCGCGCACCGTCTCACCGAGATTGGCGACGGCGAAGCGGCCGCCGACCGCGAGGATGCGGTTGCGCGCGGCGATGATCGAGGCTATCGCCACGGAATTCAGGTAGGTGACATGTCCGAGGTCGAGCACGAAGGTGCGGCGACCGCGGTCGACGTAGGGCTCGAGGACCCGCCAGAGGGTCGCACTCTCGTCGTTGTCCATGACGACGACCACGGCTTGTCCCTGTTCCTGGACGTGCATGCGCTCCCCGGTTTCCGATCTTCACGACCATCCCTCCAGCGGGCCCGATGCAAAGGCTGAAGCTGAGACGAGGGCTTGAAGTTTGTTATCGTATGATATCTTTCTGGCGGAGCTTTCATGGCCGGTCTGCGCGCCCACCTCATCTCGTCCTTCACCGGTGCCGCCAACGACAACCTGTTCAAACAGGTGATCGCGGTGTCGCTGCTCGGCCTGGCCCGTCAGCAGCTCGGCCCGGGGCAGGGCGCTGACCGCCGCGGCGAACTCTACGTGCTGCTCGCCGGAGCGGCATTCCTGCTGCCTTTCGTGCTGTTGGCTCCACTGGCCGGCGCACTCGGCGACCGACTGCCCAAGCATCTGGTGATGCGCGCCATGCGCGCGGTCGAGATCCCGCTCTGCGTCCTCGGAGGAGTCGGCCTATGGCTCAACAGCTTGCCCATGATGATCCTCGCTCTGGCCGGCCTGGCCACCCAGAGCGCGATCTTCGCTCCGGTGAAGCTCTCGCTGATGCCCGACCTGGTTGCGCCAGAGCGACTGGCGCGCGCCAATGCCCTGCTCCAGACCGTGACCCTGGTGGCGATCGTCGGCGGTAGCGCCCTCGCGTTCAGCGCCGACGAACGGTTCCTCGCCTACCTGCCGTTCGCCATGGCGCCTGGCGCAGCGGTGCTGGCGATCGGCGTGTTCCTCGCCGTGATCGGATTGTGCGCCGCCTGGCGGGTGCCCGCGCTGCCCGCAGCCGCTCCCGACACCCGATTGCGCGTCTTCGACCTGTTCGGTTCCCTTCGTCGGCTGTTCCAGACGCGTCCCGTGGTGGCGCCGGCGATCAGCCTGGCGCTGTTCTGGGGCCTGGCCGCCGCCGCCCACCTGATGATCGTGCCGGCCGCCGACCAGGCCTACCACCTCGGTCAGGCGGGCAATCCGCTGTTCGGCCTGGCGCTGATCGCCGGCATCGTGGTCGGCTCGCTGCTCGCCCCGCGACTGGTGTCACCGGCCTATCCGGCTGGCCTGCCGTTGCTCGGCGCGGCGATCGCCGCCGTCGGGCTGATCATCGCCGGCCTGGTCGCGCACGCGCCGGGATCGCATCCCGCCAGCTTCGGCGCCTGGCTGGTGATCACCGGCATCGGCGCCGGACTGTGGGAAATCCCGCTCCAAGTGCTGGTGATCAGCCGCGCGCCCGCTGCTTCGCGCAACCAGATCCAGGCCGCGGCGGGCATCCTCGGGTCGATGGTGATGATCTCGGCGACCGGCGTGTGCTGGGTGCTGACCCAGGTCTGCGACCTGCGCGCCGCCCTGGTGCTCACCGCGCTGGGCAGCGTGACCCTGATCACCGCCGCCGGTTTCACGTGGTGCTACCGCCAGCAGGTCGCGGCCTGGGCGATGGCGCGCCTGGTCGGCGTGATCTACCGGGTGCGCGTCGAGGGCACCGAACACTTTCCGGCCAGCGGCGGCTGCCTGGTCGTCTGCAACCACTTGAGCTACGCCGACGGCGTGGTGCTGGCCGCGAACCTGCCCCGTCCCGGGCGTTTCCTGGTCTATCGCCGGTTCGTCGATCTGCCGGTGATCGGCTGGGGGCTGCGCGCCGCCGGCGTGATCCCGGTCGCGGCCGAGGACGCCCGGCGCGCGATGCTGGCGAGCATCGACGCCGCGGTGGAAGCCGCCTCGCGCGGCGAAGTCGTGGTCATCTTCCCCGAGGGCAAGATCACCCGCGGCAACCAGCTCGACGCTTTCCGCTCCGGCATGGAGCGCATCGCCTCGCGCGCCCATGTGCCGGTGGTGCCGGTCCATCTCGACGGCCTGTGGGGCGCGCTCGCCAGCCGCGCCAAGGTGCGCACCTTCATCCCCTTGCGGCGCGTTGTCCTGCGCATCGGATCACCCATGCCGTCGGACGTGGTGGCGGCGGAAGCGAGGAACCAGGTCATGACCTTGAGCTACGAGCAGGCCCAGGAACGCGCCGAGCGCGACCATCGCACCCTCGGCCACGCCGTGCTCGCCGCCGCCCGCCGGCATCCCACCCGCGTCGCGGTGCGCGACGCCGGCGGTCGCCTGAGCTTTCTCGGTC
>JACDEC010000035.1 GCA_013816645.1 Planctomycetota bacterium | reverse complement strand
ACCTATCAGTACCTGGTCACGCTGCCGGCTGGATACGACGCCGCGCGCGCGGTGCCGCTGGTGATCTTCCTGCATGGCAAGGGCAACAACTCGGTGGCCGGCGTGCAGGAATGGGGACCGCCTGCGCGGGTGATGAAAGGCGATGCCTTTCCCTTCCTGCTCGCGGCGCCGATCTGCTCCGACGACTGGTGGCAGGGCGAGAAGCTGCTCACCGTGGTCAGGGAGATCATCGCCGGCTTCAAGGTCGACCGGGAGCGCGTCTATCTCACGGGTTTGTCCATGGGGGGATTCGGCTCCTGGGATCTCGGCTGCCGGGCACCCGAACTGTTCGCCGCGGTGGTCCCGATCTGCGGCGGTGGCGACCCATCGCAGGCCTGGAGATTGCAGCAGATCCCGGTTTGGGCCTATCACGGTGCCAAGGACAGCGTGGTCGCGGAATCGAACAGCGCGCGCATGGTCGAAGCGCTGAAGCTCGCGGGCGGGAAGGTGGACTACACCATCTATCCCGAGGACGACCACGTCTGCTGGCCCCGCGTGTACGACGACGCCGGATTCTATGAGCGGCTGTTGTCCCTGAGGCGCCCCGGCGTCACCGCACCGGATGAGCGCGCGCGGCTCTCGTCGCTCGCCCGTACCGGAGCGACGGTCTGGCCGGAGCTGCTCTATGAGCAGGAATGGTCGCCCATCACCTGGCACCTGTCCAATTCCACGCCCATGGAGGCCTCGCTGGCCGTGCAGCTCGGCAGCGGCGACGACTGCGTGCACGGTTTGGCGGCATTCTCGCAGGCCGTGCTTCCTGAGAGCCGCAGCGATCGGGTGGTTCCAGCGAAGCTCCGGAGCATCGTCGACGGGAAATCCGTCGAGGCGACTGCCACGGTGATGGTTCGCGCTGATTGGGTGGCGACCTACCCCGGAACGTCTCCACCGTTCGTCGTAGCAGGTGGCCGGTGGTACGAACTGACGCGCCCGTCGCACTGTCCTGCGGTAGATGGCGTGATCACCGTGGACGGGAACCTGCAGGAATGGACCGATGCGTTCACGCCATGCGTCCCGCAGGCGGTCATGGCGGGAAGGACCCAGGCGTTCGAGGCCGCGGATTGCTCCTTCGCCGTGTCCTGTCGCCACGACGCGACGCACTGCTATGTCGCGGTGCGGGTCGTGGACGATGTCATCCGGTCGTCTCCATCGGCCATGCCATGGGCGCAGGATGGGGTCGAGGTGCGCTTCGACGCCCGGCCATTCGCGATCGGCGATCGTCCCACGGACTGGGACGGCGTCTTGCCGATCCTGGCTTCTCCCGCGGATCCAGCGAGCTCCAGGCGCTCCGCCGGCGAGGCCGGCGCGGGTTCCGGAGCTGTGGCGTCATCGGTATGGGAGGGGGCGAAGATCCCTCCTGGGGTCTCGTTCGCCTGCGTCACCGTCCCCCACGGATACCAGATCGAGATCGCGGTGCCGTCGACCTGGCTCGACCAGCACGCCAAGCAGCCGTGGTCGTCGGTGCGCATCAATGTGGCGGTGAACGACCAGGACGCCGACGCCCCAGACCCGGTCACGCATGCCTGGTGGTTCGACGACTGGCGGTCGGCTCCAGCGTCGAGTCGCAGCGGCACGTTCATCAAGCGCTGACCCGTCGGGTCCGGCTCGATGGCGGCGAACCCAGCTTCCTCTATTTGGCGTCGGCGGACTGCTCGTCGGGCTTGGCGTCCTGTGCTGTGCCCGCCGGGGTGGACTGGGCATCGCTGACCGATGCGACGCGCACCTGCGCATCGACGAGCAGGACGCCGACCAGAGCGCCGTCGCTGCGCGCGACCACCGCCGCTCCGTGCCAGCGCCCATCGAGCCCGGCGCCGGCCACCAGCCAACCGCCCTCCTTCATGGATCGCAGCTTTCCGGCCGCCAGCGGGTGCGGAGCGATCCCGGCTTGGCTGATGAGCACGCAGTCCTCCGGCGCGCGCAGCGCGCGCACCTGGGGAAGCCGGTGCCCGGGCGGACGGGCGCCGATCAGCATCAGCGGACCGAGCGGCTCGATCCGCAATTCCGCGAGCGGGTGTGAAACGCCGTCCCATTCCAGGCGGGCGGTGCCAGCGCGGGCGCTGTCCGGTGGCTCCACCAGATCGGCGGGTGCGAGCAGGCCGCCGGGGACGGGGATGAGCCAGCCGGCGCGCGGATCGGTGTCGGACCACATCCGATCCCCGGTCCAGACCAGGCGGGCCCGCAACGGCCGCGGCAGGATCGTCCCGTCCGGCATCAGCCCGTCGCCGACCATGAGGCTGGGGTGCCACTCGGTCCAGTCGTCCTTGACCCGGCGGTGCAGGATGAAGCGGCGCCCGGTCGCGACCTCCGGACCCGGGTCGTCCGGGGTCGCGAAGGAGATGCCGCCGGAGAGGATCGACTGCAGCGAATCGACCTCGATGGTCAGGCCGCTGAACACGCCGCCCGACAGATCGATGCCGCTGGCGTTCCAGAACATGGTGCCTTTGCGCACCAGGCTGCTGTAGGTCGGTTCGATGTAGATGCGGACCTCGACCGTGGCGGCATCGCTGGCGAGCGCGACCCCGACCACCCGGCCGACGGGCAGCTGGCGGTAGCTCACCGGCGCGCCGGCGCGCAGGCCGCCAGAAGTCGTGGCTTCGAGCACGAGTTCGAGTCCGCCCGGCTCCAGACCAGCGAGCACCGGCGAGGCGTCGAGACCCTCGAAGTACAGTTGCCGATCGCCCGTCCCTGGCGCGATCGCCAGGTAGCGCGAACCGATCATGGTATCTAGCCCGCGCACCCCGGCGAGGCTGATCTCGGGTTTGACCACCCAGAAGCGGCTGCCCGTGCGCGCCATCTGGGTCGCGTCGTGGCGCAGGCGCACCAGCGCCAGGACCGAATCCATGCTCTCGGCGAGCCGGACGTCGACGACCTCGCCCACCGCGAGGTCGCGGTAGCGCAGCGTGTCGCCCGCCTTGAGCCCGTAGCCTTCGCTGAAGCGGATTTCGAGGACCGGTCCGCGCGCCCGCCAGCCGCGCCACGCCAGGACTGCGCACACCAGGACGGCGAGTACCGGCAGCATCAGCATCAACCAGCGGCGTCGGGGCGCCGTGGTGACCTCGGCGACGGGAAGTTCAACGGTCACAGGGGGTCCTCCCACAAAGATTGATGGTCGACGCACGCCGAGGCGATCAGGCTGAGCACGACGCAGGCGGTGAAGGCGAACAACCCGGGTCCGGGCGTGACCTCTACCAGACTCCCGAGCTTGAGGGTGGCGAGCAGCACGGCGACCAGCAGTACATCGACCATGCTCCAGCGGCCGGTCCATTCGACCATGCGGTGGACGAACGCGCGGGTACGGCGGTCCAGCCAGCGCGGCCCGATACCGAGGGTCACCAGCGCCACCAGCTTAAGCAACGGGATCACCACCGAGCAGAGGAGGACGATGAGGCCGACGAGCAGATCGCCGCGGTCGATCAGATCGATGGCGACCGCGATGACCCCGGCGGCGTGATCCTGGCCGAACCGGCTGATGCTCATGATCGGCAGGGTGATGGCGAAGGGGTACAGCACCAAGGCAGTCCCGGCCAGGGTGGCCGCCGCCTGGATCCCGCCGCCGGCCTTCCGCCGCCACGTGTCGAAGCAGCGCGGGCAGCGCCAACGCTGCTCGGCCACGAGGCCGGGCAGCTGCAGGACCTGGCCGCAGCGCGGGCATGCACCGATGGTCGACGCGGTCATCGCGCGCGGTTGTAGCGGACTCTCGAACAATGTCTCGTGCCCGGGGAGCGGCCTGGAACCGGCCGGCCAGCCAATGCAGCCGTGGTCGCGAGCGCCGGCACCCGTCCATTGACAGCACGTAGCGCCACAGGCACCGATTTGGAGGTCCGGAAGTACGGTGGGATCGTGTCCCTATCGAGCTCGAGAGCTTCCCCGCTTCCCCGCTCAATGAGCTGTCCATTGGTTGATTGGTTGTCCAACTCACCTCCGCAGCCACGTCCCCAGCGACTTCCCCAATTCTTCGATGCGCACTGGCTTGCTGAGGTAGCCGTCCATCCCGGCGGCGAGGCAGCGTTCGCGATCGGCCTGGAATGCGTTGGCGGTCAGGGCGATGATCGGAATCCGCGACCGGCCGGTGGCGTCCTCGTCGCGACGGATGGCGCTGCTGGCCTCGTAGCCATCAAGCACCGGCATCTGGCAGTCCATGAGCACGAGATCGACGCCACCCGCCGCGATCGCCGCGATGGCGGCGACGCCATCCGCGACGGCGAACGCCTCGACACCCAGGCGAACGCAGTAGGCGAGAGTGATCTGCTGGTTGATGAGGTTGTCCTCGGCGATCAGCACGCGACCGCGCAGATTGGGCAGGGACTGGGCGCCGGAACCGACGGCCGCGGGCGCCTCGGCGGACTTGAATGCGAAGGTGGCGGTGAAGGTGCTGCCGCGGTCGACGCTGCTGGCGATCGCGATGTCCCCACCCATCAGCACGCACAGCCGGCGGCTGATGGTCAGGCCCAGCCCGCTGCCACCGAAACGTCGCGCGATCGAAGCATCCGCCTGGGTGAACGCCGAGAACAGACGCGCCTGCTGTTCCGGACTCATGCCGATGCCGGTGTCGCTGACCGCGACTTCGATCTGGCCGCGATCAGCAACCGATGGGCGCACGCTCAAGCCGATCTCGCCACGCTCGGTGAACTTGATGGCGTTGCCGAGCAGGTTGAGCACGACCTGGCGGAAGCGGTTGGCGTCGCCGCGCACCGCGGCAGGGACGTCTGCGGCGGCGCTGACCACCATCACCAACGGCTTGTCCCCGATGCGTTGGCGCAGCAGCACGGCGCATTCGTCGATCACCGCGCGAGGCGAGAAGTCGACTTCGTCCAGTTCGATCCTGCCCGCCTCGATCTTGGAGAAGTCGAGGATGTCGTTGATGATCGTCAGCAACGCTTCGCCCGACACGCGGATCGCCTGCGCGAAGCCGCGCTGCTCGGGCGAGAGCGCGGTGTCGAACAGCAGTTCGGCCATGCCGATGACGCCGTTCATCGGCGTGCGGATCTCGTGGCTCATGGCGGCGAGGAATTCGCTCTTGGCCCGGGTCGCCGTTTCGGCGGCCACGGTCGCGAGCTGCAGATCCTCGTTCATCCGCTTCAAGGCGGTGACGTCGGTGTGCAGGCTGACCACCCCGCCGTTGTTGGTGCGGTGGTCGTTGATGCGTATCCAGCGCTCGCCCACGCGCTCGTCGCGGCTGGCCTGCGGGCTGCGATGGCGCGCCAGCTGGCCGGCGATCCACGCCTCTGCGTCGACGCCGATCGGCTTGCGCCTCAATCCGACCCGCATGAGGTCCGCGTAGCGCATGCCCGACAGGACGAGGTCCTCGGGAAGGTCGTAGATCGCGCGATACGTCCGATTGCAGACGATCAGCCGCTCGTCGGCGTCGTACATCACGAAACCGGCGTCGAGGCATTCGATGGCGGAGATCAGCTGGGCACGGGCCTCGCGCTGGGCCAGCTCGGCGCGTTTGCGATCGCTGATGTCGAGCGTGGTACCGACGTAGCCGACCACCATGCCGGCATCATCGGTCTGCGGCACCGCCGACGAGATCACCCAGCGTTCCTGGCCATCAGGACGCAGCCAACGGAACTCGCCATGGAAGGGGGCTGCCTGGGTAGCAGAGATCGTCCAGTCGGCCAGCACGTGTTGGCGATCCTGCGGATGCAGCGCACGGCCCCAACCGGGACCGGCGGCATCGGATTCGCTGAGCCCGGTCGCCTCGCGCCACGCGCGGTTGGTGTAGGTGCAGCCTCCGGCGGTGTTGGTGGTGAAAATGCCGACCGGCGAGAGCTCACTGAGGGTACGGAAGCGCGCCTCGCTCGCGCGCAGTCCGCGGGCCGCCTCGGTGCGCGCGCTGATATCGGCGATGATGCCGCTGAATGCCCGATCTGCGCCAGTGCCCCAGGTCGCCAGGGACAGTTCCAGGGGGAATTCGCTGCCGTCCTTGCGCAGGCCGGTCAGCTCGACGGTCCGGCCGATCACCCGCGGTTCGCCGCCCGCCTCCAGACGTCGCAGGCCCGCCTGGTGCGCGGCCCGGAGGCGCTCCGGCATCAGCACGCCCAGCGGTTGACCGATCGCCTCGCTGTCCGTCCAGCCGAAGATCACCTGGGCGCTGCGGTTCCACGAACGGATGATGCCGTGGGCATCGGCGATGACGATGCCCGCGCTGGCGGATTCGACCACGGAACGGAAGCGCAGTTCGGAACTGCGTAGGTCTTCGGTCATCCGCGTCGCCAGCGCGCGCGCGCGCGCGCGCGTGCCGCCCAGCGTCCAGGCAAGGGCGCCGATCAGCAGGCTGACCATCAACCCGAAGCCGCCCGGGATGAGCGCGCGGACGACCCCGGCCTCGTCCCGGAACGACGAGGTCGACGTCCAGTGGATGGTCCAGGTGCGCCCTGCGATGTCCAACCGGCGCTCGACGACATGGCGGGCGGGCTCGTCGGTTCCGGCGATGCGGTGCTCGATGCGACCTCCGAAGACCAGGTCATCGGTCTGGGCCTCGCCATCGAAGATGTCGAAGGCGATCTCGGGATCGGCGCCGCCGATGTCGGCGAGGAATGACCTGGCCACGAACTGGGCAAAAATCCACCCGCGGAATGCGGCGCGGCGCTGATCCACCGTCGCCAAGGGGGCGTCATTGCGGTAGATGGGCGCGAGCAGCGCGAAGCCTGGGGTATGCGAGAGGTCCTGGAGCAGCGCGATGGGGCGGCTGACGATCGCCCGGCCGCGGTCCCGGGCTTCCTCGGCCGCGGTGCGGCGGCGCGCTTCGAACGCGATGTCCAGGCCCAGCGCGGGGCGGTTGGCTGCCAATGGTTCGATCAGACGGATGACATAGTGCTGGTCGCCAGGGACGCGCGGATGCACCGCGAAGTCGTTCGCGCCATCCTTCCGGCAGGCCGCCTGGTACCCTGCAAGATCGCTGTCGGCCACCGCATCGATCACCCCGAGGCCGCTGATGCCGGGATAATACCGGTCCAGGCCCAGCGAACCGACGTACTGCGCCCATTCCGAGCGCTCGACCAGCGTGGATGCCTGGTAGAGCCCCACGCCCCCTTGGAGCGCACGTTCGTAGAGGTCGATCCGACGCAGGATCGCGCGCTCGGTGTTTTCGACCTCGCGCAGGAAGCGGACGCCATCCCGGTCGCGGGCCTCGCTGTCGAGGTGCCAAGCGAAGGTGAGCGATGCGATCAGGCAGATCGCCGCAAACAGGACGGCAAGCGACTTCGACATGCCGGGCATCATGACGACGCGGTCTCGGCGCGGCTTAGGAAAATGCGGCACTAACGGTCAAGGACCCGGTCAATAACCGGTCCATTAGTGGCATTGATAGCCGCGCCAGTGCAGTGGCAGCGCCGCCGTGGCAGCGCCGCCGTGGCAGCGCGGGCAGCGCCAATGCTGTTCGGTCACGAAGTCGGGAAGTTGCAGGACTTGGCCGCAGCGCGGGCATGCACCGATGGTCGACGCGGTCATTGCGCGCGGTTCCATCAGGACATCGAACGTTGTCGCGGGCGGCGCTGGCGGCCGACGGTTCGACACCTCCCGGTAAAAGCCCCCGGCCGTGCTGAAGAAACCTGGCGAGCTCGGGGTTGCGGTAGCGCCTGCGGACGCATGGTGCTCGAGCGTCAGGCGCGCTCGGTCTGCACACGAGCCGTACGGGGCTTGGCGACTGCGGTGGGGCGGCCTGTGTTCAACCCGCTTCACCGGAGTCCCATGAAACCTCGCCTTGTGAACATCATCTGCCTGATCCTGCTGATCGGCCTGGCCATCTGGTCGCTCGTGCTCTGGCAGGACGGCAAGCTGGACCTAGCCATCTACGCCGCGATCTGGGCGATGCTCGCCCCGACGGTCGTGCGCAGCATCCTGACCCTCTGAGTCCTGGCCGGGGGCGACCGACTCGTCCCAGGGCTTGAGCCCTGGGACAGGCTCAGGGCGTGATCACCTGCTCGACGATGGTGTCCACGCCGCTGATCTCCCAGAGGTGGAGGCCGCCGTGGTAGCTCTCGTCGTTGTGCCACAGGAAGTAGCGTTCGCCGACCTTGACCAGCGACGGGCAGAAGGCGTTGCCCGCCATCTCCGGCGGGCCTGGGCGCCGAGCGGCGATTGCGACGCGGGGGGAAAGAAGATCGGGCATGGCGGATCTCATGGTGCTGCGCATACGGCGACTGTTCCAGGGTGCCGGTGTTGTCAATCCGATCGGAGGAATGCGCAGTTCCTCCTGCTGATCATCTATGCCCAATCCGAACTGCATCCGCCGCTTGCGGGTGCGACACAGGAGCGAGGCAATTCAACGCGAAGCAGCGTGACTGACAGCAGGGAGCAGTCCCGCGAATACGAAAGTCCTCGTGGGCAGCCACGAACTGAGTCATCAGGGCGCTTGCGCGGGATGCGGCCATAGCCGAGGACGGGACACCCGCTGGCCGCACATGCTTCGGCGGTTGGACCTCTGGATCCCCGGCGGTCCATCCGGAGAGTCGCTCGCGATGCAGCGCATCCTCCTCACCGGCATGTCCGGCACCGGGAAGTCGACGCTCACCGCGGAGCTCGCCCGCCGCGGCTACAAGGCCATCGATGCCGACTGCGACGCCTGGTCGCATTGGGTCGATTGCGCAGAACTTCCCGAGGCTCCCGGCTCGACGGTGGAGCCGGATCGCGACTGGGTGTGGCGCGCGGATCGCATCCGGGATCTGCTCGCCAGCGAGGATGTCGACACCCTGTTCGTGAGCGGCTGCGCGGTCAACATGGTGGAGTTCTACCCGCAGTTCGACCACATCGTCCTGCTGACCGCGCCGACCGCGGTGATCGTCCAGCGCCTGGCGACCAGGACCAACAATCCCTACGGCAAGCGCCCCGAGGAGGTCGCCCGCGTCCTGCAGCTGTTCGCGACCATCGAGCCGCGGCTGCGGCGCCGCGCCGGGCACGTGATCGACACCAGCGTCCCGCTCGACGAGGTGGTGCGCAGCGTCCTGCGGATCGTCTGACCCGAGCTTGCTCGCGGCGATGAGACGAGCGAGTATGCCGGGATGAACGCCGAAACCGAGGCCGCAGCACGTACCTCGGCGACCGAACCCTTGGCCCGGGAGGTGTTCCTCGTCGACGACGGTCGCATCCAGCGGGTGCGCGACGGCAAGGCGACGGAGTACATCAGCCAGTTCGTGCGCGAGAAGCTCGAGGATATCGAACGCGAGCGGGCCGCGTAGGGCTGGCAGGCGGCGCAGGGATCGGAAGGCGGCAATCCCGTCTTCCAGCGTTCGATGCTCTGGGGCTCCGCAGGCGGACGCTCGTTCGCGGCGACGGTGCGTTTCCTCCAGGTGTTCCCCGGGCCGCGGGGGACGATCCATTACTCCGTCCGTTTCAACGATGTGACCGGCCTGTTCCGCTACGATCCCGCCCGCGACGAGGAACAGCGCCTGTTCCACCGCAACGGGCTCGAGCTCGGCGGCATGGATTACAGCCCGACGGTCGACCGCTTCGTCGCCGAGATCGCCGGACCGGATGGAGCGCGCAACCTGTTCCTGCTCGACGACCGAGGGCGCATCGACCGGCAACTTACCTCCGGTGATGCCCGCGACGTCACGCCGTCATTCACGGCCGACGGCGCCGCCGTGCTGTACGCCAGCTCGGGCCTGAGCCGGAGCGACGACGGCAGCGTGTACGCCTGGCAACCCCTGCGGATCATGCGCCTCGACCTCGCCAGCGGCGAGGTCAGCGAGCTCGCGGCGGATCCGACCTTCGACTACCTGCTGCCGCGCCCTGGTGCGGACGGCGCGATCGTCGCGGTGCGCCGTCCGCACCGGCCGCTCCATCAGCGGGGCCTGTGGCAGGACCTGAAGTCGGTCGTGCTCTTCCCGGTGCTGCTGGTCCTGGCGATCATCGGCTTCGTCCAGGCCTTCATCCGCATGTTCAACCGCAGTCCGCTGGCGACCGCCGGAGCATCGGTGCGCCAGCCGAAGCGGAAATTCGTGGAGGTATTCGACGAAGTCATCGACTGCGCGCGGCTCAAGCCGCTGGACGATGCCATCGTTCCCGAGGCTTGGTCGCTGGTCCAGATCGGTGGGCCAGCGGCAGTGCCGACGACGATCGCTCAGCGCGTCCTCGACCACCGCATGCATGATGGTCGGATCCTGGTCTGCACCGGACGTGCGGTGCGCACCGTCGGCGGCCAGACGCTGGCACGGGGAGCGCTCATCACCAGCTTCGCGCTGGGCGAATAGCCGATAGCGCGCGCGGACGGGCGTCGCCTACGCCCTCCTGGCTCCTCGCCCGCCGGGAGCCCGTGGATTCACGGCGCAGGCAACGGCGAGATATCGGCGACCATCACCCCGTTGATCTCGTTGCCCTCGTCGTCGTGCGCGCTGATGCTGAAGTGGATCGCGGCATCATCGACGGCCGTGACCCGCAGGATGCCGTCGACCAGGACATCGTTCTGCGAGGGCGGGATGAATGCCGTGACGTTGAAAGTGCCGCTCAGCGGGTATTCACCGACGGTGGTCGGAAGCGAGAGCAGCAGCTTGGGTTTGGTGCCGGGCTCGAAGCCTTCGAGCTTCTCGGCCAGCGCTTCGACGCGGATGCGCTTGCCGGTCTCGTCGAGCTGGAAGTGCGCGCGTCGGCAGAGGATCGGCGTCCAGTCGTTGCCGCCCAGGCGGCCAGTCAACGGCTGGTCCTTCACCGCCGCCGCCGGTCGCGCGGCCGCCTGCTCAAGTGCCGCCTGCTTGGCCACGGCAGCCTCATCGTAGGGTTGCAAGGTCGTGATGGATCGTTCGTCGGTGAGCACCAGGTTGGCGCCGTCGCGCTTCACGGCCACCACGGTGGCCTTGGCGTCGGCGCCAGGACCGGTGACGTGCATGGTCAGGGAATCCGCGGTCGCCTGCTCGATGCGGTAGGGCGATGCACGCTTCACCACCTCGCCCTTGGGCGGTTTGCGAAAGCTCGAAGTCATGGTCGTCGCGCTGAACTCGATGGTCATGGCGCCCGGCTTGGGCCGCATGGTCATGTTGTCCTTCGCCCCGCCTCCGGCAGCGCCGGGCGCACTGGCGACGCTGACCACCATCCACCTGCCTTCGATCCACGCGCCGGGTTTGGCGGCATCGGTCGCTGCCCACAGTGCGGTGACGGAAAGCAGGAGCAGGCCGAGCAGTCGATGGGACATGGGATCTCCAGGGAGGCGCCGACCGTATGGGTGGGCGGTGGCTGCTCAATCGATGCCGCCACGCGATGCCTGAGGCACGTAACGGGCAATTGCCAAACCCGCTCAGGCTGTACGGGAACCAGCATCGTGACGAGGAGAGTGAGCGCGCCCGGTTAGCATGTCCGCTCACGCCGACATGCAGGGGATTATCGCATGGCACATGCATTCAGCACCAGAAGCCGTTTCGTGACGCCGACCTTCTTTGGCGACGGCACCGAGATCGCCGCGGGCGACATCGTCGAGACCTGGCTCGACACCGTGCGGGTGAAGGTGCGCCTCGATGCAGTCGATGGCGAAGCCCTGTCCGGCGCGGTGGAAGCGATGGAGGACGATTATCGTAAGCTCACCGAGCACGAGGGTTTGGCAGTCGGCTCCGTCGTCGAACTGCGGGCCGAGCACGTGCGTTCCTGCTGGAAGCACGCGGCCTGAGCGGTGGCGTCAGTCTCCTCGCAGGCTTGGCTGAGCAGGGCGTCCGGGTAGCCTCGCCGCCCACTCCAGGGGGCGACATGCCGCACATCATCGAATCCGGATTTCCGCGCAGTGCGCTCGCCGGCGTGGCGATGATCCTGCTCGCCTGCGCACCGGCGCTCGCGCACGAGCACCCGGGCCCCGCCGTGGTCCCGGAAGCCGAGCGCGCCGCCGGCGCCGCCAAGGCCTTCTCCGGGCCCACCGAGAACCGCGGCATCGCCAAGATCGAGCCGGTGGCCGCCATCGACCTGGCCAGCGAGTTCCCCGAACTCACCGGACGCCAGTTCCGCGCCCGGGTCATCACCCTCGACCCGGGCGCGGTCGTCGCCGTGCACGAGCACCAGCAGCGTCCCGGCATCGCCTACATCCTCGAGGGCGAGGTGGTCGAGACCCGCAACGACGCCGACGCCCCGATCATCCGTGGGGTCGGCGCCGTCGCGATCGAACGCACCGGCGTGGTCCACTTCTGGGAGAACCGGACCGACCGGCAGGCGCGCGCGCTGATCGTCGATATCGTGCCGCGTTAGCTGGCGACGCCGACCTTCACAGCGTCCGCGTACGCCACCAGTTGATCGATCTCCTGGTGGCGGGCGCGCGCGACTTCGTCGCGGTGCTGCGCATCGCCGAGGACTGGCTGTACCGCCAGCGGGCGCTGTGGGACCGGCGCCTGGACCAGCTCGATCGCTACCGCGAGACCATCAAGGACAAGCCATGACCAGGTCGCCCATCCCGCATGAACCCAAGCTCGACCTCGTGCTCGAACGCATCGCAGCCGCGCCGCCGCGCCTGGTCTGGGCAGCGTGGACCAGGCCCGAGCACCTCGTCCACTGGTTCACCCCGGCGCCCTGGATCGTGACGGCGTGCGAGATCGACCTGCGGCCGGGCGGCATGTTCCGCACCATCTTGCGCTCGCCGGCTGACTACGCTCCCGTCATGTTTCTCATCGCCAGTCGTTCACGGACGCCGTTGTCTCGGTGACGAACGACGCGAACGCCCCAAGGACCTGGCCACTGGTCGTCACGGCCGTTCTCGTGACATGCATGCTCTTCGCAGGAGCAGGTTTGGCATGGTATCGGCACGCGACCGCACCGATTGAGATCGCGAAGCAGCACCTGCGTATCGTCGGATTGAGTTTGGCCTACGGAGGGGAGAGGAATGTCACCGCCTTCGGTGCAATCACCTTGAGCTGCCCACCGGACATGCCCCCATCCCAACGTGCCTTGGTCTGCCAGGATCCCGCGACGGGGCGAGCATTCGCGCTGCGTGGGTATCGCGCTGATGGTTCCAGTCCGGTCATCGTCTCCGGACCCTACAAGGATGGGCGATTCGTTGTGTTGCGGCAGGATCTGTCGGTGGTCATCGTCGATCGGCACCCAGACCAGGCGGACGCCGATCGCTAGGACGGCAGGAACTTCGCGTCCCTAGTGTCCTGTATCAGAAATGTCTTTCAGATGTCGCCGGCCCCGGTGGTCGGATGCAAGGCGCGCGAATCGCGGCGATAGCAGCGCTATCGCAAGATTCGCGCAACGC
>JACDEC010000387.1 GCA_013816645.1 Planctomycetota bacterium | reverse complement strand
TCGCCCTCGGCGGCATCGCGCCGCGACCCCGCCACGCCAACGCGCCGCGACCACTGAGCGCCTTCGCCGCCATGGCCGTGGCGGTGGTGTTGATGGCGATCTCGGACCTGTGCGGCGCGACCGGCGTCGCCAGCGCGCAACCTGGCGGCGCGCTCGCCGCGATCGCGGCCTGGAACCTCGGCCTGGGATTGGGACCGGTGCTGGTGGCTCCGTCGCGACTGCGCCGCGATCGTCCCTGGCACATCGCCTGCGCGGCCGGGCTCGGCGTGGTGTTCGCCGCCTTCATCGCCACCATCGCCGCCGCCTTCGCGCTGATCCCCGAGCGCGGCGCGGCGGTCGCCACGGTCAACATCGTGGTCGCGTGCCGCGGGGTCGTCGCGATCCTCCTGGTGCTGGCGCTCGACCGCTGGCTCGCCGCCGGGCTCGAACCGATCCCGCGCTGGGTTCACGCGATTCGGCTAGCCGGGGCGGTGATCCTCGCCGCGGCGGTGGCGCTGGCGCTGCGCCGCTGAGGCCATCACTCCGGTGCCGCGACGTCGAGCGAGCGGACGATGCGCTGCGCGTTCGGCAGCCAGCGCTCCTCGTGCTCGCGAGCGAGCGTGCAGGTGACCAGCAGCAGGCGGCGTTCGATGCCGGTGCCGACGGTCAGCGATCGCACCTGGGCATCGTCGCGGCCGCTGCGGAGGTCGACGATGAAACAGGGTCGGCCGCCGATCTCGACGAGTTCGTTGCGCAGCCAGGTCGCCTCGGGGTGGCGGGCGCGTAGCGCGATCTCGACGTTGCGGTGGGCGTGGGCGAGCTGCTGCGGCGCGAGCGCGGTGCGCGTATGATCGACAGCGAGGAACAGCGCGCCCTGGGGATCGCAGAGCACGATCGACGGAATCGGCTCGGCGAAGCGGCCCAGTTTCTGCTCCGGTGATGCGGCCAGGAAGTCCTCAGGGACCTGCAGGGTCAAGCGCTGATCGAGGAAGGTGCGGGGGGCGAACGCCGCGATGCCGGGCACGGTGTCCTCCGCGCCGTCGGCGATCGCGGGGGCAGCGCGCGCTGCGTCTGCGGCGACCTTGGCCAGGCGCGACACCTCGGCTTCATAGAGGGCGCGCAGCTCGGGATCGCGGGCGCCTGGATCGACGGTGACCTGGTGGTCGCGCAACCAGTCGATCAGTGCGAGCCGCTCGCCCAGCCCGAAGGGATCCGGCACCGGCGGAACTTCGGCAGCGGTGGCAACGCAGAGAGCCAATGAACCCAGGGAAATGGCGAGCCGGCGCATGGCGAACCCCCGGCATGAGCGTGCCAACCCGGAGACCACCGGGCAACCAGCGTCTGAAAGCGATGGGTTAGGGATTCGCCGGCTTGGTGGTGGTGGGCGAAGCAGGCGCAGGCGCCGCGGCGCCATCTTCAGCAACCCGGCGGATCGAGACGATGATCACCGGCTTGGTCGGCCGGTCGCTGTCGCCGCGCGGCACGGCGCCGATGGCCTGTGCGACGTCCATGCCGGCGATCACCCGACCGAAGACCGTATGCTTGCCCGTGAGGTGCGCGGTGTCGCCGAGGTTGATGAAGAATTGCGAGCCATTGGTGTTCGGCCCCGAGTTCGCCATCGCCAGGACACCGGTGACCGGTGCTTGCGACGCGGGAAGGGCGGCATCGTAGCGGTAGCCCAGGCCTTCGTAGAATTGCTTGAGGGTGACCTTCTGCAGGTCGGGCATGATGGTCTGCAGCGCTGCCTGGGCCTGTTCGGGCGGGGTGGCGGCGGTGATGCCCTTGGCTTCCAGCCGAGGGCGGACGATGACCTGGCCGAACTGCTGGCCCATGTAGGCGCACTGCGGATTCATTTGGTCACCCTGCAGGACCAGGGCGCGATCGAGACCGAGCGAGTCGGCATTGATCTCGTCGGCGAAGGCGAAGCCGGGACCGCCACTGCCGGTGCCTTGCGGGCAACCACCCTGAATCATGAAGCCAGGGATGACGCGGTGGAAGGTCAGTCCATCGTAGAACGGCTTGCGCTGCTCGCTGCCGGCTGCGTCCTTCCAGGCGTGCGTGCCGTCGGCGAGACCGAGGAAGGTCGCGACCGATGTGGGCGCCTGGTCGGCGAACAGCTCGGCGCGGATCGTCCCCAGCGAGGTCATGATCTCGACCAGCGGCCGGTTCTTCGGCGCGGCTGCAGCGGGCGTCTCGTCGGCGACCACGGTGGCGAGTGAGAGGGCGGCGAGGCAGAGGGCGAGCAGGGTGGTGCGCAGCATGCGAGAGCGTGGAGCCGAGGTCGCTGGCGTCCAGCGCCGGCCCGCGCGCAGCGTACGTGGACTACGCCGGCTCGGTGAGGAACGAGGCCAATTTCCCGGCGTCGACCGTGTAGACGACGCGGATCGGCGAACAGCAGACCTCGCAGTCTTGGATCGCGTCCTGGCCCTCGCCGCTGAGATCGATGGCCAGGCCGATGCGCTCGCCGCAGTGCGGGCAGGGAATGTGGCGAACGCCGGCGGCGTAGGCGTCGTCGCCCTTGGCGACCGCATCCGTGTCGGTGTCCGCCTTGTCGCCCTCGCCATCGGTGCCTTCGGCGTCGTCTTCTTCGCTGTCCTCATCCTCGCCGTCCTCTTCCTCGCCATCGTCTTCGATCGTGGCATCGGCGTTCTCGTCAGCCACGATGGCGAGGAACTCGTCGAGCGCCTCGCCCACCGCGGCATGAGCGGCGAAGCCTTCCTCGCGCAGCAGACTGAGCAGACGACGACGCAGGCGCATTGCCGCATGCTAGCGGGCCTGACGACCCAGGCCAGCCGCCACTCGCGCAGCCGTGCTCTCCTACTCCTTGGCCAGATCGTCGAGCAGCTGCGCCGCGGCTCCGAGCATCCCGCGCAGCTGTTCCGCCTGGGTGAAGGCCAGGGGAGTGGTGGCGCGCAGCCGCGCGGACTTCTCTGGCCCGAGCCGATCCTCGAGCCGTTGGCGCGACTGCTCCTGCCAATGCGCGGCGAAGGCGCGCAGGGCGCCCCGCGCATCGCTGATCGTCCGCGCGTCGAGGCGGTCGATGGGCAGCATGCCGGTCGGTTCGGAGATCACCCACCAGCGTGCTGCCGTCGGTCCCGAAACCGTCACCGCCCATACCGCCAGGTCGATGGCGTGGTCGTGGTGCCATTCCAGGCGCAGATCCTGGTCGCGGACCGTCCATCCCCAAAAGCTGAAGATCTCGGCGAGCTTGCTGCGGTGGGCGGCGAGTTCGCCAGGCGCGGGCATGAAGCAGTGTCAGCGCCGGCGCCCCTCAGCAACCCGCGACCGTTATCGACCGCGGGGCGATGAATGGGGGGCGGGTGGCGCGAGGGGCGGGGGGGCGTTGACCGCGACGGTTACTGCTGCTTGCGGCGCTTGCGCTTGGGGGGCGGCGCGGTCGACGGCTCCAGCATGGGTCCGCTATCGATGACGGCTTCGGGCAGCGCGGTGCGCAGCGCGGCGATGCCGGCCTCGCTGGCTTGGCTCTGCCAGAGGTAGATCGCGTCGATCGCGGGCAGCCCGGCCAGCGCGGCGATGCCGGCGTCGCCGATGCGCGTGCCGACCAGGTTGAGGTACTCCAGGCGTGCGCAGGCGGCAAGCCGGGGCCCCGCGGCGTCGCTGACGGCGGTGCGTTCGAGGTGCAGGCGGTTCAGGTGCGGCATCGCCGCGAGCGCGGTCAGGTCGCCATCGGCGATGGCGCTGCCGCCGAGGTCGAGCCAGCAGATGTTCGCGGCGATCGGCGCGAGATTGGCCAGGTCGGTACCCCCGACCGGCGGCTGGGCGTGGCTGCAGTCGACGTCGAGCAGCGCGCCGTTCCTGGTCAGCGGCGTGACCACCAGGCCGCGGGCGCGCAGGTCGCGCACCAGCGTCGCGTCCGGCGCCGGGACCCCGGCGGACAAGCGGTCGAGTTCAGTGGTGAT
>JACDEC010000386.1 GCA_013816645.1 Planctomycetota bacterium | reverse complement strand
TTTGCCGAATTTTTGGCCAGGGCGTCCGATGATAAGTGCCTAACCGACCCCCGACCCCCGTCCCCCAACCCCCGTCCGTGGCCAAATGGCCAGCGCGGCGCGGCAGTCGTCGAGCGACGGGACCAGCGCCAGGCGGAACCAGCCGTCGGCGCCGGCGCCGAAGAAGCCGCCGGGCGAAACCACGATGCCCGCTTCGAGGCAGCGCGCGGCGTAGGCGTCGGCGTCACCACCGCCGGGGACCTGGGCCCAGATATAGAGTCCGGCGGAGGACGGCAGGGCGTCGATCCCGAGGGCGCGCAGACCGTCGACGAGCACACGGTACTTGTCAGCGAACACCGCGCGGCGGTCCTGGGCGTGCGCGTCGTCGGACCACGCGGCCGCCGCGGCGGATTCCACGAACGCCTGGCTGCCCACGCCCATCGCGGCGCGCCATCCGCGGTAGGCTTTGATCAGCGCGGGATCGCCAGCGATGAACCCCGAGCGGTAGCCGGTCATGCCGCTGCGCTTCGAGCAGCTGTGGAAGGCGAGCACGCCGGTGGTGGCGACTTCGAGCATCGATGGCGGCGGCTCGGCGGCGTCGGCGAACCACAGGTCCTGGTAGCATTCGTCCGAAGCGAGCAGGATCCCATTTCCGGCGGCAATCGCGGCCTGATCGCGCAAGTAGGCGCGATCGACGCAGGCGCCGGTGGGATTGTGCGGGTAATTGAGCCAGGCGATCGCGGTTCGCCGCAGCACCTCGCTGGGCAGGCGCCCGAGATCGAGGCGGTACCCGCGTTCGCGTTCCAGGACCACGGGATGCTCGCGCCCGTGGGCGAAGAGGGTGCCGTGCTGGTAGACCGGATACCCCGGGGTGCCGTAGACCACGGTGTCGCGGCCGGAGGCGGGATCGAGGAAAGCGAGCGGCAGGTGGAAGATCGCCTCCTTGCTGCCGGCTGAAGGCAGTACCTGGGTGTCTGCATCCACGGTGACTGCGAAGCGGCGCCGGAGATAGTCGGTCGCCGCGCGGCGCAGGGTCGGCGTGCCGGCCACGCTGGGGTACTGGCTGACCCTCGGGATCGCTTGGCGCGCGGCCTCGACGATGAATGCCGGCGTGGGCTCAATCGGATCACCGGTGCCGAAATCGTAGACGCGCATGCCGCGCCCGATCAGCGCCGACTTGCGGGCCTGCAGCTCCGCCATCGGGTAGGGCTTCAACGCGCGCAGGTTTCCGTTCATGAGCGGCGAGGATGCCGGGTGGTCCTATGACGACAACCGCGAGTCGCCTGCGCGTGCAGGCGGCTCGCGCTCGTCCGGCCCGCTTCCCGTTCAGTCGTCGATCGGCAGCGGAGTCTTCTGCTGATCTGGGCTGCCCTTGGCGGAGCGGCTGTCATCGGGGTGCTGTTCATTGCGCGAACTATCGCTCTGCCAGGTCGCGCGGCTGTGGACGCCGGCCTGGCTGTTCTTGGCGCGCGAGGCGTCCTCGAGCGCGCCGATCTCTTCGGCGCCGTCGACCTCCATGCCTGCCGACGAGCCGTAGACCTCGTCGTGGCCACCGGGCATGTAGCCTTCCTGCCCGAAGCTGCGCGCGACCCGGTCCTCGCGTGCGGCCGCGACATAGTATCCAGGCTGATCGGTAACCCCGGTCACGCAGGCCGAACCACCGCAGGTGGCGATGGCTACGCTGCGCCCGGGCTGGACGGAGTCATTGCTGTCGTAGGCGGTGATCGATGCCGCGGCGTCATCGACCGGCATGCCGCACGATGGGCACACCGTGTTGACCGGCGTGCTCGCCGAGGCCTGGTCGCTGGTGGTCGAACGGAATTCTTGCTCGGCAGCGAAGATCGGCGATCCGGCGACGACGGCGAGCAACGCGGGGAGGAGGTAACGCATGGGAGTCCTTTCGTGCAGCGGCCGCGCAATCCGGGGCCGGGGTGTCCACCGCGTATTATCAACAGCGCGGGCGAGTCGTGGCCTGACGGCTGGGCAAGTCTGTGCAGGGGACGTAGGCCCTGGTCGACTTCAGCGTTCGAGGATCACCGTAGCCACGGCGAAGCCGTCACTGTGGCTCACCGAGCACCACCAACGATCGGCGCCGAGCGCATGCGCGCGCGTCAAGGCAGCGCCGGTCAGGCGCAAGCGCGGAGCCCCGCCGTCGGGATCGGGCAGCAGCGCGATCTGCGCGAAGCTGACGCCGCGCGCCCAGCCGGTGCCGAGCGCCTTCATGCATGCTTCTTTGGCCGCCCAGCGGGCTGCGAGCCGTTCGCCCGGTTCGCGCGCGGCCAGGCAGTAATCGACCTCGGCGCAATCGTAGACCTTGTCGAGGAAGCGTTGTCCGTGGCGCAGGTGCGCGGCGGCGATGCGCGCGACCGCGACGAGATCGGTGCCCAGTCCGACGATCACGGCGTCTCGGTCACCAGTCGCCAGCCTTGGCGCAGCCACCAGGGACCGGGCCCGCCATCGCAGGCGCCATCGCCCATGCCGCGGACCAGCAGGGCGGTGCCGGGTGGGCGGGCGGCAGGCGGGTCGAGGCGGGCGACGCACAGCCAGACGCCGTCCTCGCCCGGGAGCTTGCGGGTCTCGATCTGACGCCAGGCGTCCTCGGCGCCGTTGAAGCGGGCGATGCGCTGGCGCTGCGCGACCAGGCTCTGGTTGAAGATATCGATGGCCGGTCCGGCATCGCCGATGCGCAGTTCGAGGCTGTCGGTGTCGGTGGGCAGGCGGGCGAAGACCAGCAGGCTGCGATCGACGCGCGCCAGCGCATAGGCGGCGCGTCCCAGCGGCTGCCAGGTCAATGCCGGCAGCGCCGCGCTCGCGGTCGCGACCAGGCTGTCCTTGGCTTGGACCACCGGCATCGGCACCGCCGCGGTCGGTGGCGTGGCCACGGGTAGGGCCACGCGCATGCCGGCGGTGCCGCCGATGAGCAGCGCACCAGTGAGTTGGCGCACGGTCTCATCCTCGGCGAGCGACTCGGCCTGGATGATCGAGCCGTTGAGATCGAAGCGCGCCAGCGAGGTCTTCTGGGTCGGTTCGGCGAGGATGCAGAGCACCCCGTTGGCGTCAGCGACGAGGTCGCGCAATTCTGCGCCGCGCGGCAGGCCCCGCTCCCAGAGCACCGCACCGTTGCTCAGCCCGACCGCGGCGAGCGCGCGCAGGACGACACGGCTGTTCTCCTCGCTGCGGCGCACGTTGGCATAGAGGTGGTCGCCGACCACTCGCCATTCGTCGACGTGGTTCCACTCCCCGAAGATGCGCCGCTGCTTGCCGCTGAAGCGATCGATGACCGCGAGCTGCTTGTGATCGGTGGTGGCGTAAACCGCGTCGCCGCTTCCGGCGATGACCCGTTCGTACTCCTTGTCGCTCTTCCAGCGCAGGCGCCCGTGACCCAGATCCCAGCAGGCAAGGCGGCGATCGATGCCGACCGCGTAGAAGTCGCCGCCGGCGAGCACCGCCGGGCGGGAGCCGTCGCAGGGCAGGACGAAGAGCAGTTGACCGCTGGCGAGATCGACCAGACGGGCGAGGTTGTGCGCGGGGTCGTTGAGCACGAGCAGGCCGCGTCCGGCGCATTGGGCGTTGGCGACCTGCTCACCGAGCCCGGGCAGGCGCCAGCGTTCGCGCGGGCCTTCCGCCGCGCGCAGCTCGACCGCGATGAGATCGCTGGCGTCGCGGGTGATGACGGTATCGCCGTCGGCGAGCAGGGGGGACGTCGGGCCTTCGTCCTGGGTCGCCGGTGGGATGGTTCCGCGCCACAATTCTCGGCCGCTGGCGACGTCGAGCGCAGCGATCCACATGCCTTCGCCCTGGCCGCGCAGCTTGGGCAGCGGGGCGACCGGCCAGACCAGCGCCACGCTGGCATTGGCCGCGACCACCTCGACCGGCTCGCCGCCGAGCTTGCCGCCGAGCACCATGCTCGCGCCTGCGCGCAGGACGGT
>JACDEC010000385.1 GCA_013816645.1 Planctomycetota bacterium | reverse complement strand
GTGCAGGTGCGGGTGCAGGGGCAGAGCCCCTGCTGGGCGTAGCGGGCGAAGCCCGCGAAGAGAAGTCCCCCGAGGCGGCCTGCGCCGCCGAGCGGGGACGAAGGTTTGGTAGAGCGAAGCGAGACACGACGGCGCAGCCGGCGTCGCAGCGAGCCTGACCGCGGCCGCAGGCAGCGGCGATGCACAGCATCGCCCCGCCGGCCCCGCGGCGGGGTCGGGTCGAGGCGCAAACCGAGCCCGCTAGGGCAGGTAGAGGATCTGGTTCGTGCCCGAGCAGATCACCAGCTGGCCGGCGCGGATCTGCTCGACCTGGTTGTGGCTGATGCGCGCGCCGTAGGGCGTCGAGCGGGTGGTCGGATCGACCTTCATCAGCGGCATCTTGTGCCCGGATGCGACCAGGCGCTCGTAGGCTTCCAGGAACTTGGCGTCGACCTGGGATTTGCGTTCCTGGTACTGCTTCTCGAGGGCGGCCTCTTCAGCGGTCGGCTGGGCGCTCGCGGTCGCAGCGGGCTCGGCCTGGGTGATCTTGGAGCGCAGCTGGGTGGCGGCGGTCTTGGCCTCGTCGGCCTTGGCCTGGAGGGCCTGGATGCGCGCGTTGAGCTCCTTGAGGCTCTGCTCGCGATGGTTCTTCTCGAGGCGCGCGGTCTCGATGCCGTTGATGATCGCCATGTACTCTTTGTTGGTCTTGGCGTTCATCTGCTGGGCGCGCAATTCGGCGATCGATGCGTCGCAGCGCTCGATGTCGGTGCTGTACTGGCGGATCAGCGCCCCGTTCTTCTCGACCTCGGACTGCGCTGCGGCGGCGCTGGCCTCGGCGGCGGCGGCGTCCTGGGTGGCCTTGGCCACTTTGCCTTGCAGTTGGACGCGTGCTTGGCGCAGTTTCTGCCGCTGCTGGTCGATGACCTGCAGCTCCAGAAGGGCCTCGATGCTGGGGTTCGTCGGCATGGGAGGGGCCATGATGGGGTCGTTTCAAGGTCGCCAAGGAGAAATCGCCCAGCCTGAGCCACGCGCGCAGCGCGCCCCGTAGGGGTGCCTGAAGCACCGCGACAGCGGCGTCCCCGCAGGGCGCCCCGCCCGAGGAACGCCGCGAGAGCGGTGCGCAAGCCATGGCGGGGAACTACCAGCGACTCGCGAAGCAGTCGCTGCCCCCACCTCCCTCTCACCCCACCCCTGGCGCACCACCCCTCGCCCCCAATACTCGCGCGTGATCATGGCCGATGCGCTGCTTCCCCGATCCGGACGCGCTGATGACCAGGACTATCCGCTCGGTGGCGAGACGCTCGGTCTGTGGCGACTGGTCAAGGGCATCGGCCGCGGCGGGATGGGCGAAGTCTACGAAGCCGAATACGACTACATCCACCTGCTGTCGCTGCGCTACGCGCCGGACCAGCGCGATCTGATCAAGCGCGAGCTCGCCGCGCTCGACCGGGTCGAGCAGGCGCGGCTGGCCACCGAGATGCTGGGCACCCCGTTGCCCCCGGAAGCGCGCTTCGCGATCAAGATCTGCAACGCGCGCACCGGGACTGCCGGGCACAAGCGCTTCCTCCAGGAGGCCGAGGTCGCCCAGCGGCTCGGCGATCATCCCTACATCGTCTCCGTCCACGCCATCAACGGCGGAGGACTGGTCGACCGCGGATCCACCGGGCGATTCGCGCTCGAACGCGGCAAGTACCGCGACGTCGCCTTCATGGTCATGGACCTGGCGGTGCGCGACTACGACCACACCAAGCTCGCCATCGCTGAAGCCGTGAACGTGGTGCGCTGCATCGCCACCGCCCTCGATCACGCGCACGCCAACGGCGTCATCCACCGCGATCTCAAGCCCGAGAACATCCTGGGCAGCGTGCACCACCCGCTGCTCACTGATTTCGGCATCGCCAAGGAGCTCGACCACAGCCACGGCCTGACCCGCACCGGGCAGATCATCGGCACGCTCGACTACATGTCGCCCGAGCAGGCGACCGACGCCAAGCGCGTCGACCACCGCAGCGACATCTACAGCCTGGGCGTGGTGCTCTACGAGACCGCCACCCAGGGCTGCCTGCCCTACTTCCACAAGGCCGACCGCGAGAGCTGCCTGGCCGCGATCCGCAGCCAGACCGTCGAGCCCAAATGGCCGCGCGAATACGTGAAGGACTTCCCGATCGGCCTCGAGCGCATCGTCCTCAAGGCGATGTCGCACCGCATGGAGGACCGCTACCAGGCGATGAGCGAGTTCATCGGCGACCTCGACCGCTTCACCCGCGGCGAATGGATCCCGTTCTGGGGCCGGGTGCGGGTGCGCGGCTGGGCGCGCTACCAACTGCGCCGCCACCCCCGCCTGATCTGGGGGGGCGTCGCGGCGGCGGCGGCGGCGGTGGCGCTGGTCGTGGCGCTGATGCTGCCGGTGTGGTTCGACGAGAACCGGCGCGAGATCCGTGATCGCCTCGATCATTACGAGCAGGTGGTCGCATTGGTCGAAGCCGGACGGTCGAGCCAGCCCAGCCGCGACGACCTCGACAAGATCAAGCAGCTCGACCAGCAGTTGCGGGGTGTCGGCGACCGCTATCCCGATCTGCGCGAACGGAAGGACGCCCTACGCCGTCGTCTCGACGCCAGCCGCTGGATCGATGCGCGCTTCGTCGCCGGTCGCTGGCCCGATGGCCGCGACGTCTCCGCGTCGGATACCACTGCGGCCCGCGAACGCCTGCAGGTCGCCGCCGGCCTGCAGTCGCCCGACTGGAGCGTCCAGGGGGAGGGGCTCCACCTCCAGGAGACCACCAAGCTGCGGCTCGGCCCGTACGGCACCGGCGCGGTCCGCGTCGCGCTGCGCGCGCGGGTCAGCGACGGCTTCGCCCTGGTCGTGCACGAGGCCGAGAAGCCGGTGCGCCACCAGTTGCACGTGCGCGTGCGCGGCGGCGTCGTCCAGCAGATCTACCAGGAAGACGAGAAGCCGGCGGTGGTGCTCTACCAGGAGCCGCTGGCCGCCGATGGCGTGATCGCGATCCAGTTCGAGCTCAGCGAGGACGCGGTGCGCTGCCGGCAGCCGCGCGAGCAGGCGCACCGGCTGCGCGGACTCAACGAGCGCGCGCCTGCCCAGGTCGAGATCGACCTGCCGCGTGAGAGCGTGCTGCATCAGCTCGAGGTTCGTCCATTGCCTGCGGGCGGCGGCTGAAGGCGCGCCAGATGCCCCCGGTACGGGAGTCCTAATCGCATTTGCGCCCGGCGTCGCGGGCTCAGAATGGCCTCTCATGGCCACGACTCCGGATCTCCAGCGTCTCGCCACCCGCGATGGCCGTTACGACGTCGAAGCCTACTGCTTCGTCAGCCAGAGCTTGCGCCACGCGGCCAAGCTTTTCGGCAAGGACAAGAGCGGCGGGCCCGATCGCCATCTCACCGCGGAACAGCTGATCGACGGCGCGCTCGACCTCGCCGTCGACCGTTTCGGCCTGCTCGCCGAACTGGTCCTGCGCCAGTGGGGCGTGAAGAAGAGCGAGGACCTCGGGACGATCACCTTCTCGCTGATCGACAACAAGGTCTTCACCAAGCGCCAGAGCGACCGCATCGAGGACTTCTACGCTGGTCCCGACTTCGGCCCGGCGCTGCGCGCGCGCGCGGCGCAGCGCCTCTCGCAGCTCCATCAAAACTAATCGCAGCTCCATCAAAACTCATCGCAGCTCCATCAAAACTCATCGCAGCTCCAGAGGAACTGAGCTGCCGAAGGTTGTCCGGGGCGGAGGTGGTCCGCTACGCCCGGGCGCCGATAATGAGCCAGTGCTACGCTCCATACCGCTCGGCTGCGCCGAACTTCCGCTCTCTGCTGCCACGGCTCTCGCCGAGGCGGCTGCGGCCATAGTCGGTGTGGTTCGCCCGCTGATGGGATTGCCCATCGTGGCCCTGCTCGCGGTGCTGCTCGATCACGCCGCTGAAG
>JACDEC010000384.1 GCA_013816645.1 Planctomycetota bacterium | reverse complement strand
ATGACATGCAGCGAGGAGAGCGCCGAGGCCAGCTTGCGGTTCGCCGCCGCTTCGATCAGCGTCTGGTGCAATTGGAGGTCCGCCTCCATCCACGCCAGCGCGGCGGCATCGTCGAAGCGCTCGAGCCGGTCGCGCTCGACGCGCGCGATCACCTCGCCCATCTGCGCGACGCTGCCAGCCAGCTGGTGCAGTTGCCGCGGCGCGATGCGCTCGACGGCGAGTTCGACGGCCAGGCATTCGAGGGCCTCGCGGCACTCATAAAGCTCTCGCAGCTCGCGCCGGTCTGGAGCCTTCACGTAGGCCCCGAGCCCAGGGACCATGTCCAGCCACCCGCGACTGGACAGTTCGCCGATGGCTTCGCGGATCGGCGCCCGACTCAGGCCGAAGGCCTTGCTGAGCTGGACCTCGGAGAGGTGGGTTCCGGGTGGCAGCTCGCCGGAAACGAGCTTTTCCAGGATCTGCGCGCAGGCGCGCTCGCGGGCGGTTCGGTGGACGGGCGGCACGATCAGCTCCGATCGCCCAAGATAAGCGCAGTCGGGGGTTAGCAACTCCTGTCGACAGGCCGGGCTGGTCTGTGGACCCTGTAGGTTTCACCTGAAAACTGCAAGCGTCTGACGATTGCGCCCCTAAGATTTCCTTCGCCCTGTTTCGCTGACGATGCGAAGCAACCTGCCATCGTGTTGCCGATCCCGCTAATCTGGAATATGTTCACGGTATGCGTACCGCCCAACCGTCGCCAATAACTCGCATCGTCCATCGCGGGTTCACCCTGATCGAGCTCTTGGTGGTCATCGCGATCATCGCGCTGCTCATCGGGTTGCTGCTGCCCTCGATCCGCATGGCGAAGGAACAAGCGGCGACGGCGGGGTGCCTCTCCAACGTGCGGCAACTCGGAATGGCGATGCTGGTCAAGGCCGGCGAGAACGCCGACTCGATCAAGGGGCCGATGGAGAAGACGGTGACCTACAAATTCACCAAACGCGACGGGACCGCGGCCTCGATTACGCACACCTACCTGCCGAACAACAACTTCGGCATCCTCAACCGCTACACCTGCTACGGCTTCTACTACGAGTTCCGCGAGAATTACGGTCTCCCCAAGAACGTCCATCGCTGCCCGACCGACGTCACCGAGTTCGGCGCCAACCATCAGAAGCAGGCGTGGTCCTGGGGCGCAGACCGGAGTGCCATCGAAGCCGACGCCAACTATTACTCGAGCTATTACGTCAACTACGCCTTGGTGTGCGAAGCGATCGCACCTCGGCTCAGTTCCCTGCGCGCACCGTCGCTCACCTACATGATTCTCGATACTTCGATCCCCAATGCGATCTGGCGACCGCAATGGGGCCCTGATTATTACGCTAGCAACCACCGCCCGGGTTTGCGCAACTTCCATGCGGGCGAGCCGAACCAATACGTGGGTCTCAGCGCCTTCGCCGATGGCCATGCCGAGTTGTGGGATTGGAACCGTTGCGTGTGGACCAACGCGAGCCTCGAGAAGACCATCCTCGAGCGGACTGGCTCGGTGCTGGCTCCCGGCGCTGACAGAAAGCAGACGATCGTGGCGAGATAGCCGTCGCAAAAACGCCGGCGGACCCGAACGCTACTTCGCCGCCATGATCGCATCGAGATGCTGCTTGACGAATGCGAGTCGCAGCCGGTCGATGCCCGAGCACGCCAGTTCCGCTTTGAAAGCGGCGTCGGTGGTCGCGAAGGGATCGACGAAACCCGGTGGCCGCAGGAACGGGGTCGCGCCCTGGCTGCGGAAGTATTCGATGCACGCCTGGGCGGCCTTGCCTCCCTCTCGCTCCTCCACTGACACGGCTTCCTCCATGACCCGGCTGAGCCCAGCTGCACTCAATGCCGCATAGGCATCGCGGACGTCCTTCAACTCCGGCGAGCCCGGATCGTAGGTCATCAGGAAGAACGTGAAGCCGTGGCCGGCGAGCTTCGGCTCGACTGCGGCCGAAACCCAGACGTGGCGGGCGGCGTCGGGCAGCGAACGCCATGCTTTGGCATCGAAACCATCGCGGAACATGCGGTGGGAGAGGTCGAATACTACGGCGCTGACCAGCTGATCGTCTGGCAGCGACGCGATCTCCTCCATGGTCTTGGGCGGCGGAAGAGCGGCGGGGCCGGTGGGTCTGGGCCAGTAGACGTATGCGGTGATCGCCACCAGAACCAGCAACACGATGATCAGCAGCTTACCCGGCATCCGGAACCTCCCTGGGGATCGACGATATCACCCACGATCGCCGGGCGCGGAAATCGTCAACCCGCCTTTATCAGCTCGGCCGTTATCAGCACGATTGCCCGGACGACCCCGAGATGCCCGGTTCAGCGCATTTCCCCGCTCCCGCCGCGCCGTAGCCTGCGACCATGTCCGGTCTCGCCGCGATCGATGCCTTGGGCCGGCGCACCTGCGCCTTTGCCGCCTACCTGCTCGATCTCGCGTCGTTGGTCGGGGTGCTGATCGCTCGGCTGCTGCGCCTAGGCGCGGTGTCGCGCGAGGTGCTGTTCCACCAGATTCGCTACACCGGGGTGCAGGCCCTGCCTTTCACCATGCTGCTGGCGCTGCTCACCGCGCTGGTGGTGGTGGTCCAGGCTCAGGTCCAGGCCGCCGGCATCGGCGATGCGGACCTGCTCGGCAAGGTCCTGGTGCTGATCCTGGTGCGCGAATTCGGTCCGCTGATCGTCGCCCTGGTGGTGATCGCGCGCAGCGGCGCGGCGATCGCCACCGAGTTGGCCTCGATGACCGCGGAACGGGAGATCCAGGCGCTGGCCTGGTCCGGCATCCATCCCCTCGACTACCTGGTGGTGCCGCGACTGGCAGGCGTCTGCATCTCGCTGGTCTGCCTGGTCCTGCTCTTCATCGCCTGTTCGCTGGCCGCCGGTTTCGCCCTCAGCGCGCTGCTGGTCGCGGGCGCCCCCGACCTCGGTCGCTTCGTCGACGCGCTGGCCCGCAACCTGCATCCCGGCGACGGAGTGGTCCTGCTGGCCAAGACGCTGGTGCCGGGCGTGCTGATCGCCGGCATCGCCTGCCGCGAAGGGCTCGGCTGCCGCCCGCGGGTCACCGAGGTGCCCCGTGCCGCGACCCGCGCGGTGGTGCGCGCCATCGCCACCGTCTTCCTGTGGGACGCTGCCGTCACCGCCTTGGCATTCGCCGCGGCATGAGCGACGCCGTGGCATTCAGCGGCGTGTCGTACACCACGGCCGAGGGCGAGACGCTGCTGTCCGGGCTCGACTTCGCGCTCGCCCCTGGGGAATCACTGGTCATCGCCGGCGGCGGCTCTTCGGGAAAGAGTTCAGCGCTGGCGCTGTGCGTCGGCGGATACGCTCCGACGTCGGGCAGCGTCGCGGTGCTCGGCGAGGATCCATCGGCGCTCGACGTCCGCGCGCTCGACCGGCTCCGCCTGCGCGTCGGCTACGTGCCCCAGCGCGGCGGCCTGCTCTCCAACCTCGATCTGCGCGACAACATCTCCCTGCCGCTGCGCTACCATCGCGGCGCCGATGGTTCGACCGCGGCGCGCGCGGTCGAACGCGTCCACACGCTGCTCGATGTCGAACCGCTGCCCGCGTTGATGCCCGCCGACGCGCCCTTGCTGATGCGCCAGGTCGCGGCGATCGCGCGCGCCTTGGTGCTCGGGCCCGAGTTGCTGCTGATCGACGAGCCGGGCTCGGGCCTCGACGAGGCCGATGCGGAAGAGCTGTGGCGCCTCTTGTGGCGCGTGCAATCCGAGACCGGCATCGCCATCCTCGCCACCACCGCCGACGCGGCCGCGGCGCAACCACTCACCACCCGCGTGCTGCACCTCACCGGACGGCGTCAGGTGACGTTCCGGTTGCGGCCTGGATGAGTGTGAAGGCGACGGTCCGGAAGTCCGGAAGTCCGGAAGTCCGGAAGTCTTCCAG
>JACDEC010000034.1 GCA_013816645.1 Planctomycetota bacterium | reverse complement strand
GGATGCGCGCCAGCCCGATCTGACCGTCGCGATCGCGCAGCGGCCGGAATGGGCAGGCACCGAAGGCGCGACCATCGGGGAGCAGCAGCGCGCAGGCCGGCCAGCCGCTGGAGTCGCAGATCAGGGCGAGCGCCCGCTGCACGCTCGCCGCCAACGCCGGCTCGGCCCACGGCTCGGCCATCACCGGCACGAACAACGCGTCGATCATCGCGCACGCCTGCGCGTCGCCGATCAGCTCGGCGGCCATCGCCGCGCTCCAGTGATCGAGCGCGGCGCCGCAGAACACCAGGATCGGCAGGTCGCGTCGCGCCGCCTCGGCTCTGGCCGCGTCCGACCACAGACGCCACGGGACTGGGCCCGCGCCCAGCAGCCGGTAGAACACATTCGTGTCGTGGGCCGAGGGTCGGAGGTCGGGGGTCGGGGGACTTCCGGACTTCCGGACTTCCGGACTTCCGGACTCTTCCCCGCTCACGCCCACGCGGCCTCGCCGCGCGCCGCGAGCTCCTCGAGCGCGTCGAGGCGCGCGCAGCGCACGAGATGACCGGGGGCTGCTTCGCGCAGCGCGATCGCCCCGCCGGTGAACGCCGCGGCATGCTTGGGGAAGCGGCGCACGAAGCGTTCGGCCGAGCTCGGCCGCAGCGGACTCGGCGGATCGCCTTCGAGGATGATGCGCTTGGCGCGGCCGGCGCCGGCGATGCCCGGCACGGCGGAGAGCAGGGCCTGGGTGTAGGGATGCAGGGGATGGGCGTAGATCCGCTCGACCGGTCCGATCTCGACGATCTCGCCGAGGTACATGACCGCGACCCGCGCGCAGAGGTGGGCGACCACCGCGAGATCGTGGGAGATGAACAGGTAGGCGATGCCGAGGTCGCGCTGGAGGTCGGTGAGCAGGTTGAGCACCTGGGCCTGCACCGACACGTCGAGCGCCGACACGGGTTCGTCGCAGACGATCAGGCGCGGGGAGAGCGCGAGCGCGCGGGCGATGCCGACGCGCTGGCGCTGACCGCCCGAGAACTGGTGGGGATAGAGGTCGAGGTGCTCGCCGCGCAGGCCGACCCGTTCGAGCAGCCCGCTGGCGCGGGTCCGCGCGGCGGCGGCATCGGCGACGCCGTGCACGACCATCGGCTCGGTGAGGATCTGGCCGACCGTCAGGCGCGGATTGAGGCTGCCATAGGGATCCTGGAAGACCGTCTGCAGCTGCGGCCGCAGCCGGCGCAGCGCCGCGGGGGCGAGCGTGGTCAGCTCCTGGCCGGCGAAGCGCACGCTGCCCGCGGTCGGCTCGATGAGCCGCAGGATGCAACGTCCGGCCGTGGTCTTGCCGCAGCCGGATTCGCCGACCAGGCCGAGGGCTTCGCCAGCGGCGATGTCGAGGTCCACGCCATCGACCGCGCGCACGTGACCGACCGCCCGGCCGAGCAGCCCGCGGCGGATCGGGAACAGCTTGCGCAGATCACGCACGCGCAGCAGCGGCTCGGCTTCGGCCATGCGCGCACGGTAGGCCGCAGCGCAGGGGATAAAGGGTGAACGGGTCGAGGTGGTGCGGCGTGCGGATGCGTCGGCGCTGGTGCGCTTCCCAGAACCCAGGGCCCCCGCACCTTCCATCGACTCCCCACCCCCTTCCCCTCCTTGCCCCCTGGGCGTCCGCCCTATCCTGTGCCCCTCCGCGGAGAAGCCGGTGGTTCAGGTGGCCTGGTGAGGATCGTTCCCCTGCTCGCGGGCTTGGCCAGCGCGGTCGTGTGCGTGTCGCTCCAGGCCGCCGAGGAGCGCCCGATCGTCAGCGAGATCCGCGTCGAGATCACCCCGGCCGCGGTCGGCGGCGCGCCGCGGGTCTCCGAGGATCGCGTCCGCTTCCTGCTCACCACCCGCGTCGGCGACGCGCTCGATCTCCTGGCCCTGGCCGACGACGTTCGCGCCCTCGAAGCCCTGGGCCCGTTCACCCGCATCGAGGCCGCGCAGATCGCCGATCCCGGGGACCGCCGCCGCGTGGTCGTGGTCTTCAAGCTGGTCGAACTGCAGTACATCGGCGCGGTTCGCTTCGCGGGGCTCAACTACTTCCAGCGCTCGGGGCTCGAGGACAAGATCCGCAGCAAGCCCGGCGATTACCTCAATCCGCTGGTGCTCGAGAACGACCGGATGGCGCTCGAGCGCTATTTCCACGAGGAGAAGGGCAATCTCGATGCCCGGGTGACGGTCGAGACGCCGACGGTCGAGGGCATCGCCACCGTGATCTTCAACATCGAGCGCGGGCGCGAGATCGACGTCGGCACCGTGCGCTACGAAGGACTGCCCGCCGCGGTCCTGCCGCGCACCGTCACCGCCGCGCTGATCAACCAGCCGAACCGGCCCTACCAGCCCGAGATGGTCGAGCTCGACGAGCAGGCGGTGGCGCGCACGCTGCAGGACCTGGGTTGGCTGGACGCGGCGGTCGGCACCTCCTCCCGCGATCGCTTCGATTACGTCCGCCCGCACGAGGACCGCCGCCGCCACGGACCGGCGTTGGCTCCCGACGGCGCCTTCGACGATCGGGTGGTCCTGACTTTCCCGATCACCGCCGGGGACCTCTGGTATCTCGGCAGCGTCAGCTTCGTCGGCAACACCGTGGCCAGCGAAGCCGAGCTGCGCGCCGCATTCGCCCTGCCCGACGGCGCCATCTACCGCCGCAAGGACATCGAGGGCGCGGTCGAGAAGGCCCAGCGGGTGATCCGCAACCTCGGCTACGCGCGCGCCAACCTGCGCATCGACCGCCGACCCGACACCACCGAGCACAAGGTCCACCTGACCCTGCACGCCTTCGAGGGCGATCTCTACACCCTCGACCGCGTCGACATCCACGGCAACTACCGCACCAAGGACGCGGTGGCGCGCCGCGCCCTGCGCGTCCACCCCGGCGCGCGCTGGAACGAGGACGATGTCGACCGGTCCAAGCGCACCCTGGTCAACACCGGCCTGTTCAAGAGCCAGCCGCCCGCCGCACCGCGCCTGAGCCCGCGCTTCGACGACGATCGGCCCGGTCACGTCGACCTGGTCGTCGATCTCGAGGAGGATTCGACCGGGCAGTTCCGCTTCCAGGTCGGCTACAGCTCGGCGTTCGGCGTGTTCGGCGAACTCGGCTACCAGGAGCGCAACTTCGACCTGTTCAAGGCGCTGACCTTCTCCGGCTGGCGCGGCGCCGGGCACGTGCTCGACCTCAACGCCTCGGCGAGCGAGGAACGCACCAGCACCGGCATTTCGTGGACCAACCCGCACCTGCTCGATGGCCCGTACAGCTTGTCGGTGTCCTTCAATCGCAGCGACTCGAGCCGGCTCGACTGGGACGAGCTGCGCACCTCGCCGTCGGTGTCGATCGGTCGCAGCTTCCTCGACGGCGACCTCAAGCTCAACCTCGGCTACACCTACACAGACTTGCAGATCGACGAGGTCGACGACGACGCCACCGACGACGCGCTGGTCGGCGAAGGCGACTACTACCTCAACACCCTCAGCCTGCGCCAGAGCTACGACCGGCTCGACCATCCGCGCCTGCCCACTGCCGGCTTCCGGCTGAGCACCAGCGAGGCGGTGACCGGCGGCCCGCTCAGCAGCAGCGCCGATTACTACGAATGGAGCGCGAAGGGCGACGCGTTCATCCCGCTCTACACCATGGCGCTGGGCGGCAGCATCGTGCTCCACCTCAGCGAACGTTGGCAGGAGATGGGCGCCTTCGGCGACACCGATGACGTGCCCTTCTACGATCGCTACTACGGCGGCGGACCATCGCCTCGGCACCGCGGCTTCGAGTCCGGTCGCCTGTCGCCCTATGCGATCAACGCCAACGCCCTGCGCGCGCGCACCGGCGGCACCACCGATTCGCTGGCCAGCGCCGAACTGGTGATCCCGTTGCAGGGCGAGAACGACAAGATCCGCCTCGTCTTGTTCAGCGACGTCGGCAACGTCTGGGGCGAGGACGAATCGGTGAGCCTCAACGACCTGCGCACCGCGGTCGGCTTCGGCATCCGCTTCCCGGTGCAGCTGCCGGTGGCCCTGGACTTCGCCTGGCTGCTCGACGCCGAGGAAGAAGAAGCGGACAATCAGATCCACTTCGCGCTGGGGTTCTTCTCGTATTGATGGTGCGGCCGGCCACCGGCCGGGTCGGCGGAGCTCGCAGCCCGGCGCGACGGCGGCATGGGCCGCGCGGAGGGCGTTTCGCCCAACAAACCGCGTGACCACGTGGGGGTCCGATCTACGCTCACCCCTCCCCTGCGAGAAGCCCGTATGCGTCTGACCCTCATCGTCCTGATCCTGTCTGTCGCGTGCGCCGTGTCCGCGGAAGTGAAGGCGCCGACCGGGCCGGTGGGACCGATCGCGGTGGTGAACCTCGAGGCGGTGATCAACAACGCCCAGCTCTTCACCACCCGCATGGAGAAGATCAAGAAGGACGGCGCCGAAGCCGAAACGCGGCTCGACGACCTCGAGAAGCAGGAGAAGGACCTCAAGGGCCGCCTCGACCTGATGCCGAAGACCAATGCCGACTACCGCAAGGTGCAGGAGGAGCTCGAGGTGCTGCGCACGCGCCGCAAGCTGTTCCTCGAGAACACCCGTTCGGGCATCGAACGCCAACAGGGCCTGCTGCTCGCCGACTGCTACGAGCAGGTGCGCGCCCACCTCAAGACCTTCTGCGTCGACCGCGGCCTCAAGCTCGTCCACCTGGCGCCGCAGGCGCGCCTGCATGCCGCGCCGCTGCAGGACATGCTCAACCAGCTGGGCCAGCAGGCCCTGCTCTACTACGACGACAGCCTGGACATCACCGAGCCGTTCCTGGCCTACCTCAATGCCCGCTTCGCCGCCGACGGCGGTGAAGCCGCGCTGGCCACGCCGAAGCCGGACGCGGACACCGCCGCGCCCGCTCCCGCGCTGAGCACGCCGACGGCGCCGGTCGTCGCCGATCCGGCGGCGCCCGGGACCCCGTGAGCCGGTGGCCATGCGCGTCACGGTCAAGCAGATCGCGGAGTTGCTCGGCGGCCAGGTGATCGGCGACGAGACCACGGCGATCACCGGGGTCTCGAGCCTCACCGAGGCCAGCCCCGGCGACATCAGCTTCCTCGCCAATCCGAAGTACGCGCCCTACCTCGCCGAGACCAAGGCCTCGGCGGTGCTGGTGGCGGCGGCCCAGCCCGGTGGCCAACTCGTCCAGGTCGTGGTCGCCAATCCCGACCAGGCGTTCGCCCGGCTGGTCGACACCTACGGGCCGCAGGTCGCCAAGATGCCGCCCGGCGTGCATCCGACCGCCGTCATCGGCGAGAACGTGCGCCTCGGCCGCGACGTCACCATCGCCCCCTACGTGGTGCTCGCCGACGGCGCGGTGGTCGGCGACCGTTCGGTGATCTACCCGCACGTCTACCTGGGCGCCGACAGCCGGGTCGGGAACGACTGCGTGATCTACCCGCACGTCAGCATCCGCGAGCGCTGCACGCTGGGCGACCGGGTGATCATCCATTCCGGCACGGTGATCGGCTCGGACGGTTTCGGCTACGCCACCGTCGAGGGCATCCACCACAAGATCCAGCAGGTCGGCCAGGTCGTCATCGAGGACGACGTCGAGATCGGCGCCTGCACCACCATCGACCGCGCGCGTTTCGACAAGACCCGCATCGGCAAGGGCACCAAGATCGACAACCTGGTGCAGATCGCCCACAACGTCCAGACCGGCAGCCACTGCCTGATCGTCGCCCAAGTCGGCATCGCGGGATCGACGAAGCTCGGCAACCACGTGACCCTCGGCGGACAGGCCGCGATCAACGGCCACATCGTCATCGGCGACCAGGCGATCGTCACCGCCATGGCCGGGGTGTCGAAGAGCGTGCCGCCCAAGACCGTGGTGCGCGGCTATCCCGCCCAGGAGATCAAGGTCGCCCAGGCGCAGGAAGTCGCGGTGCGCCGCCTGCCCAAGACCCAGCAGACGGTTCGCCAGCTCGAAGCGCGCATCGCCGACCTCGAAGCACGCATCACCGAGTTGGCCAAGGCCAAGCCGTGAATCCGTCCGCTCCGAACGCCGCACGCATCCCATGACCGCGCAGCGCACCATCGCCCGCGAAGCCCGCGTCGCCGGCATCGGCCTGCACTCCGGCGAGCCGTGCTCCCTGGTGTTCAAGCCGGCGCCGCCGGACTCTGGCATGGTCTTCGTGCGCACCGACCTGCCGGGGCGTCCGTCGCTGACCGCGCATCCCTCGCTGCTCTGCCAGCGCCAGCGCCGGACCGCGTTGGCCGACCGCGTCGACGGGCGCGACGTCGAGGTGCACACCACCGAACACCTGCTCGCCGCCGCCACCAGCCTGGGCATCGACAACCTGATCGTCGAACTCGACGCCGTCGAACTGCCCGGCCTCGACGGCTCTGCGCTCGAGTTCGGCAAGGCGCTGCGCAGCGCCGGGACCGTCGAGCAGGCGACGGCCCGCCAGTCCTTCGAGCTCACCGAGGCGGTGACCATCGACGACGGCAAGGCCTCGATCATCGCCCTGCCCTACAAGGACGGGCTGCGCATCACCTACACCCTCGATGACCACGGCGGCGCGCTCGACGGCCCGCAGATGGTCGAGCTCGAGCTCACCGAGGACACCTTCTTCACGCAGATCGCGCCGGCGCGCACCTTCTGCACCGCCAAGGAGGTCGCGGGCCTGCGCGCCCTCGGCCTGGGCAAGGGCGCGACCTACCAGAACACCTGCGTGTGGGACGGGACGCGGATCATCGACAACGAGCTGCGCTTCAAGGACGAGGCGGCGCGCCACAAGGTGCTCGACCTGATCGGCGACCTCGCCCTGGCGACCCGCCGCATCAACGCGCACATCATCGCCGTGCGCAGCGGCCACGCGCAGAACATGCTGCTGGTGCAGGAGCTCAACCGCCGCATCGAGCGCGCGAGCAAACCGCGATTCGTCTTCGACATCTCGCGCATCCTCGACCTGCTGCCGCACCGCTATCCCCTGCTGATGGTCGATCGCGTGCTCGACTGGGAAGAGGGCAAGCGCATCACCGCGATCAAGAACGTCACCATCAACGAACCGTACTTCCAGGGCCACTTCCCCGGCAACCCGGTGATGCCCGGCGTGCTGCAGGTCGAAGCCATGGCCCAGACCGGCGCGATCCTGCTGATGACCGCGCCCGAGAACCGCGGGCGCATCCCCTACTTCATGTCGATGGACAAGGTGAAGTTCCGCCGCGCCATCCATCCCGGCGACCAGATGCGCATCGAGGTCGAGGCGCTGCGCTTCCGCAGCCGCATGGCGGCCTGCCTGGCGCGGGTGACGGTCGATGGCCAGCTCTGCGCCGAGGCCGAGATCCGCTCGGTGCTGGTCGACGCGCCCGCCGATCCTGCGCGCTGACCCCGCCGCACGCCAACAGGTCTCCCTGGCTGACTTGGGACAGGTTTCCTGGCTGACTCATGGGGCCACGAGCGGGACAAGGACGCTAGCGATGCGTTCCTCGACGCTGCGCGTCTGCGGGGACGCATCTGTCGCTGGGCCGCGCGTGCACATCGGGGTTCTCGCCGCGCGACGCGGCTGCGCCAACAGGTCTCCCTGGCTGACTCATAGCGCCACGAGCGGGACAGGGCGCTATCGATGCGTTCCTCGACGCTGCGCGTCTGCGGGGACGCATCTGTCGCTGGGCCGCGTGTTCACGTCGGGTTCTCGCCGAAGCGGCTGCGAGCCCCGACTGAGATGTGGCAGCACCGCCGCTTTGCATGGCGTGCGCGCACTGCCAGCCTACGCTCAAGGCATATGACCCCGGCTGCGGGCATGCTGTTGGTCGCGAGCGCCTCGCTGAGCGAGCCGTCGTTCATGCGCAGCGTCATCTACCTCCTCGAACACGACGAGGACGGCACGCTCGGCTTCATCATCAACCGCCCGCTCGACATCATCATCAGCGACCTGTGGGCGGACTGCCCGCCCGGCCTGGGATCGGCGAAGGTCGCTGCCGAGGGCGGGCCGGTCGATCGCAACAAGGGTCTGCTGCTGCATGCCTGCGCCGACCTGCCAGGCGCCCAGGCCATGGGCAACGGCCTGGCCGTCGGCGGCGATCTCGACGCGCTGGCCGAACGCTACGCCAGCGGCCACGACGCCAGTGGCCCACGCCTGTTCCTCGGCCACAGCGGCTGGGCACCCGGTCAACTCGCGGCCGAGATCGGCGAAGGATCTTGGGTCCTGCGCCCAGGTCCACCGGACCTGGTGCTGCGCCACCGGCCGCCGCCCAACCTCTGGCAGCTGCTGCTCGAAGGCAGCAACGGGCTCCCCGAACCGAGCCTGAACTGAACGCGTCCGGCACTTCCCCGACCGCATCCGCCGCCAGCATGCGCTCCATGCGCCAGTGCCTGTTCGCCCTGATCTGCCTGGCGACCATCGGGTGCGGCAGCGGTCGCGGGTTCACGGTCACCCCCGACGGCCGCCTGGTCGACAACAGCGCCGAGTCCGCGCGCGAGCACGCCGTCGCCAACCTGGCTGGACGACTGCGCCGCGAACTCGGGCGGCATGGCCGGGCGGAGATCGCGATCGCCGAACTACCCGAGTACGTCGCCGGCGATCGCCGTCTCGAAGAGGGTTGGTACTGGAAGCGGGCGACGGTGACGGTCGAGATCGTCGAGGACGGCGTCGGCCGCGTGGCCATCGACGACGACGCCATCGCCACGCTGGTGCGCGCGCGCATGCGCGAGGCGCTACGCAGCGGCGACGACGACCGGGTGACGATCTCCGTCCGCCACGCCGTCGACGGCGCGCGCTTCGCCGAATTGCGCCCGCTCACCGCGCCGCCGCGCGCGGCCACGGTCGGCAAGCGCACCTACGTCGTGCAATCCGGCGATACCCTGGCCGACATCAGCCTGGCCTTCTACGGCAGTGCCCGGCACTGGCGCGCGATCCTGCCGGCCAACCCCTGGCTGGACCCGGAAATGATGAAGCCCGGCGATGTCCTGGTGATCCCCGAGCAGCCCGCTGATTGAGCGGGTGCCATGCCGTGTTGGACGACGGGCCTGCGACCGCTGAACCGGGCACGGCACGAGGCACACTGCACCGCGAGGTGCTCCGATGCGGTCAGTGCTCATCATCGCTGCGCCCGCGCTGGCCGCGGTCCTGACCGCCTGCGGCGGCGGCTCATCGTCGAGCGGCGGATCTGGACCGGGCGGCGGGGGCAGCACCGACCGTGGCATCGCCAACAGCGCGCGGCTCGCCGACCTCACCGCGCTGCGCAGCCAATGCGGGGGCGCGGCCCTGCCCGCGGTCACCACCCACGAAGCGCTGACAACCGCGGCGATCAAGCATGCGGGCTGGCAGGCGCTCGACGACGTCGGCAATGTGCCCAGTCTCAACCATGGCGAACCGACGGACAACGCGCTGTTCGTCCACACCGGGATCGGGCAACGCATCCGCGCCGCCAACGGCGGCGCGGACATCCCCGGAACTTACCAGTATCTCGAGGACATCAGCAGCCAGCACTCGCTGGCTGCGATGAACGGATTGTGGAACACCGTCTATCACCGCGTGCCCATGCTTCGCCACCGCGCGCGGCGCTTCGGCTACGGCGACATGGCTCTGGCGCGCAGCGAGTTCCCGGCCGCCAACGTACCGGCCGAAGATCCGTGGGGCAATCCCGGCGGCAACGGCTACGCGACCCTGGAGTGGGCGGCGCAGACGACTCCGGGCATCGCGCTGTCCTACTGGCCGAGCACGGGAACGACGGCGCCGACCACCTTCCTGAGCGACAGCGAGTCGCCGGATCCGGTGCCGAGCGCCAACGCCGTCGGTCCGCCGCTGCACGCGGTCTTCCCGACCACCGCGGATTTCGCCACCATCGTGGTCGACCTCGCCACCAGCGGCGGCGTCCACGTCCCAGTGCGGTTGATCGTCGGTGGCGGCACCGACCCCGCGACCAGCGGCGACGCCAGCAATGCCCAGACCGTCACCGATGTCGAGGGCCTGCTCGATCCCGGCGAACTGTTCGCGATCCCGCTCGCGCCGCTCGCCGCCGGCACCTCCTACACCTGGTCGGTGAGCGGGACGATCACCGGCGGCTCCGCGCTGCCGCCGGTCCCCGCCCAGACCTTCACCACGCCGTGAAGTCCCGACGACGCTTGCTTGGCGCGCTGATGCTCGTGGCCTGCGCTGGAGCCGGTGCGACGTTGGTGCGGGAACAGCGGCGGAGCGCCAGCGTCGATCCAGTCTCAGCAGGCGTCCCTGCATTCGACGATGCCCGCTCTGGTCGTTCCTCGCCGCTCGTCGGGACCCTGCCCGCGTCCGACCAGCGCTTCGCGCCGGCCCTGGCCCGCGCCTATGCGGCCGCGGGCCTGGCCATGGATGCCGGCACGACGGTGGCGCAGCTCGATGCCGAGGCAGCGGCGCAACTCGGCCTGGCCAATGACCTGCTTGCCAGCCAGCGCGCGAGCCAGCGCGCAGGCTACGCTCCGTCGGCAGACGCTTCATCTTCGGACGACCACGCAGAACCGTCGGAGGGCATCGCGTTGCCACGAACGCGCAGTGGACCGCGTCCGCCCGCGCCGCTGCGCGGCGAGGGCGCGACCAAGGAGCTGGTGATCGCGGGCGCCTACGCCGCCATTCCCTTCGACCCCGTCGCCGCCGGCAGCCGCGAACTCGTGCTGCGCAACGCCAGCAGCGGCGCCTACGTCATATGCCTCAACGGAGGCGATTTCGCCAGCGTGCGGCTCAACGGCGGCTTGGTCGTTCCGGGCCGCGCCTACCAGCTCGATGGCGAGGCGCGCATCTCCAGCGACGTGCCGGTGGGCGTCGACATCCGCCCGCTGCCCAGCGTGCCCCGTTACTGGCCGCAGCCCCTGCTGCCGCCGCAGGGCAACGGCTAGCGGCTAGCCCGCAGCTTCGGCCGCCACCTTGGGCAGGGTCCGGGCAGCGACCTCCTGGCCGAGCCGCGCGGTGAGGTCGTCGAGCGTCAGGGTACCGAGCTTCTCGCCCGCCTGATTCTGCAGCGAGACCGTGCCGTCCGCGACCTCCTGGGCGCCGATCACCGCGAAGTAGGGCACACGATCGTTGCGCGCGAGGCGGATCTTGGCGCCGAGTTTTTCGGGCTGGCGATCGACCGACACGCGCAGTCCGGCTTCGCGCAGGCGGGCGCCGACCTGCTCCGACCACGGCAGGTGCTCGTCGGTGATCGGCAGCACGCGCAACTGCTCCGGCGCCAACCACAGCGGGAACTTGCCGGAGAAGTGCTCGATGAGGATGCCGATGAAGCGCTCGAGCGAACCGAGGATCGCGCGGTGCAGCATCACCGGATGGTGCTTGGCTCCGTCCTCGCCGACGTAGGTGGCGTCGAGGCGCTCGCCGGAGGGCAGCTGGTAGTCGACCTGGATGGTCCCGCACTGCCAGTGGCGGGCGAGCGCGTCGACCAGGGTGAACTCGAGCTTGGGTCCGTAGAACGCGCCTTCGCCGGGCGCCACGGTGTAGGCCAGCCCGGCCTTCGCGCAGGCGTCGGCGAGCGCGGCCTCGGCGCGGTCCCAGGTCTCGTCGGAACCGACGCGGACCTTGGGGCGGGTCGAGAACTTGACGATCACCCGGTCGTCGCCGAAGCCGAAGTCGGCGTAGACCTGCTTGAGCAGCGCGCAGAACGCCGCGACCTCGGGCGCGATCTGCGCCTCGGTGCAGAAGATGTGCGCGTCGTCCTGGACGAAACCGCGCACCCGCATGATGCCGTGCAGCGCGCCGGACAGCTCGTTGCGGCAGCACGAGCCGAACTCGGCCATGCGCAGCGGCAGCTCGCGGTAGCTCTTGAGCCCCTGCTTGAAGATCTGGATGTGCCCCGGGCAGTTCATCGGCTTGAGCGCGAACTCGCGCTCCTCGGACGCCGTGGTGAACATGTTCTCGCGGTACTTGGCCCAGTGGCCCGAGCGTTCCCAGAGCGACTTGGGCATCACCGTCGGGGTCTTGACCTCGACGTAGCCGGCGGCGGTGATGCGCGCGCGCACGTAGTCCTCGAGCACCCGGTAGATCGACCAGCCCTTGGGATGCCAGAACACCTGGCCCGGGTTCTCCTCGTCGATGTGGAAGAGGTCCATCTCGCGGCCGAGCTTGCGGTGGTCGCGCTTCTTGGCCTCCTCCAGGCGCATCAGGTAGGCCTTGAGCGCCTTGGCGTCGGCCCAGCAGGTGCCGTAGATGCGGGTCAGCTGGTCGGAGGCCTGGTCGCCGTGCCAGTAGGCGCCGGCCACCGACATCACCTTGAAGGCGCCGAGCGCCGCGGTCGACGGCACGTGCGGGCCGGCGCAGAGGTCCTCCCAATGCGTGCCGGGGTCGCCGGTGGCGTAGAACGAGATGGTCTTGGCGCCCTTGGCGATGGCGCGCTCGGCGTTATCGCGCTTGTACTTGTCCTTGGCGGCGCGCTCGAGCCCTTCCGCGCAGGTGTAGTCGCGGCGGGTGAACGGCCGGTCCTGCTTGACGATCTCGGCCATGCGCGCCTCGATCGCCGCGAAATCGGCGTCGGTGAGTTGGCGCGGCTCGCCGGCGGCGTCGGCCACCGCCATGTCGTAGAAGAAGCCGTCTTCGATCGCCGGGCCGTAGGCCAGCTTGGTGCCGGGGAACAGCTCGCAGACCGCTTCGGCGAGGATGTGCGCGCAGCTGTGGCGCAGCACGTGCAGGGCGTCGGGATCGTCGTTGCGCGCGGTGATCACCTTGAAGCGCGCGTCCTGCTCGATCGGCCGGGCGAGGTCGCGGATCTCGTCGTCGATCTTCACCGCGATCGCCTTGCGGGCGAGACCGGGCGAGATGGTCTCGGCGGCCTGGCGGCCGGTAACGGGGGCGGGGAACGACAGCTGCTTGCCGTCGGGGAGCGTGAGAACTGGCATGGGTGTGGTCCGGAGTGCGCGCGGTGAACGGGAGCGGGACGAGGCGGCCGGCTGACGACAGCAGGCTGACGGCCTCAGTTCCTAGTTCGCTCACCGATGCGGCGCGCATGCATGGGGAGGGCACCGTAGCGACAGCGACGGTGGGAATCAACCGACCAGAGCGACGCGCCTGCACTGCAGACGCCGCATTTCAGCCCTCGGCTGCCGCATCTGCCGTCGTTTTGTCTTTTACCCACCCCCGACCAGCCGAGCATCCCGGTCCTCATGCTCATCGACCGCCTGACTTCGGCAGTCGCCGACTTTTCGATCCGGCGCCCGATCCTGGCGCTGTCGCTGAGCATCGCGACGTGCCTGCTGCTGGCGATCCCAGCGCTCGGCATCCGCCTGGACACCGACATCTACCGGCTGCTGCCCGACGATTCCCCGGCGGTGAAGAGCTTCCGCGAGATGGTCGCGCAATTCGGCGCCACCGATCAGCTGTTCGTTGCGGTCGAGGCGCCGGTCGGCGCCGACGGGCTGGTCGCCGCCGAGGACCTGGCCCGCGCGGCCGCGGCCACCGACCGCATCGCCGATGGGCTCGCC
>JACDEC010000383.1 GCA_013816645.1 Planctomycetota bacterium | reverse complement strand
GAGTGGCCGAGCGCAGCGCTGGCATGGCCATGGCACGCGACGATCGGCGCGGCGCTCGCCGCCCAGACGCCGGGCGCGGACGTGTGCGTGACCGGCAGCCTCTACCTCGCCGGCGAAGCGCTGGCCGTGCTCGGCGAAGCGGGTGCGGTCCCGGGTTGAGGTTCGTGCCCTCGACGTTGCACCCGGAGAGGGCGCGGCGAACGTTGAGCCATGCCCTCGCTGCTCGATCTCGTCGGGAACACCCCGTTGATGGACATCTCGGCACTCGCCGGCAAGCCCGGGGTGCGCGTGCTCGCCAAGTGCGAAGGCAATAATCCCGCGTCGAGCGTCAAGGATCGCGCCGCCAAGGGCATGATCACCGGCGCGATCGCGCGCGGCGTGCTCAAGCCGGGCATGCGCCTGATCGAGGCCACCAGCGGCAACACCGGCATCGCCCTGGCGATGATCGCGCGCGCGGTCGGCGTCGAGATGCACCTGGTGATGCCCGACTCGTTGACCGTCGAACGCACCCAGACCATGCGCGCCTTCGGCGCCGAGGTCCACCTCATCGACGGAAACATGGAGCGCGCCCGCGACTACGCGCAGGAGCAGGTGCGGGCCACGGCCGGCAAGCCCGACGCCTTCCTGATGCTCAACCAGTTCGGCAATCCCGACAACCCGCGCGCGCACTACGAGAGCACCGGCCCCGAGATCTGGCGCGACACCGTCGGCGCGGTCACCCACTTCGTCTCGGCGATGGGCACCACCGGCACGATCATGGGCGTCAGCCGCTACCTCAAGGAGCAGGACCCGCGCGTGACCATCGTGGGTTGCCAGCCCACCGACGGCAGCCAGATCCCCGGCATCCGCCGCTGGACCCCCGAATACCTGCCGACGATCTTCGAACCCGCGCGTGTCGACCGCATCCTTGATATCGCGCAGAAGGACGCCGAGGACACCACCCGCCGCCTGGCGCGCGAAACCGGGCTGTTCGTCGGCATCAGCTCGGGCGGCGCCGCCTGGGCAGCCCTGCGCATCGCCAGCGAGATCGAGCACGGCACCGTGGTGTTCATCGCCTGCGATCGCGGGGACCGGTATCTGTCGTCGGATGTGTTTGGGTGAAGACAGTGCGTGCGAGGTACGGAGTGCGAAGTGCGAAGTGCGGTGAAACCAGGATGACTCACGCTGCACTGGTCGCGCGTCCACCGCGGCACATCGCACTCCGCACGTCGCACTTCGCACGTCCACCTACCCCCTGATGGCCGTCACCAAGTGCGTCTGCTTCAAGAAGACCTTCGCGCAGCTGCTGCCGTTGGTGCGCGCCAAGGGCTGGACGACGGTCGCTGAGCTCTCCAGGGCCACCGGCTGCGGCACCGGCTGCGGCGGGTGCAAACCGTACCTGGCCGCGATGCTCGCTACCGGACACGTGTGCTACCGCGTGAAGATGGACGCCGCGCCGCCGGAACCCTGCGCTCCGGACCCCTGGGACAGCTGATGTGATCTCAGGATTCCAGGAGGCTTCCGGACTTCCCGCTGACGTCCTTGGATGCAGCCGGACTTCCGGAATCCTGCCTGGTGGCCACCACCTCGATCAACAGCACCCAAAAGCACAGGACCAGGCTGAAGAGCGGGAACTGCAGCGACGAAGGCAGGCAGTAGATGATCGACACCGCGGGGATCCACACGCTCCACAGCGAGATCACCACGGCGGGCAGTTGCACCCGCCAGAACGCGCGATCCAAGCTGGCCCGCGTGGCCGACCACGAGAAGCCGCAGTCCTTCCAGCGATAGAGCAGCATCGAGGTCGGCCCGGTCCACAGCGCGCTGTAGACGAACTGGTCGAAGGCGACTTTCTTGACCACCGTGGCCACGTCGTTGCCGGCGCCGAACAGCACGGCCTGCAGGCGGTAGAAGGCGTCGACCTCCATGCCACGGTAGATCCACAGTCCGAGCAGGAAGGCGAGCAGGCTCCAGCGCGTGCGCGCGGGCAGGCGACCGAGCGCAGCCATGGCCAGGAACGGCAGCAGCGCGCCGGCGATGGCGCTGCTGCCGGCCGAGAACCAGAAGCCGCCGACCTGCTTGGCATGTTCGACCCGCTCGAACCAGGGACGCAGCGAGGGAACGACGTAGTAGGCCAGGACGATGGCCAGGGCGGCGCACCACAGCACCGCGCCAGGCAGCAGGTTCTGGCGCATGCCCGCCAGGGCGGCACGCAGGATGGGATGACGCAGGTGTCGCTCCGCGGGCATGGCTTGTCGGGATGGCGGTCGGGCGGTCAACCCGGCAGCGACCCCTGCAGCTTGACAACGACCCGCCGGAAAGAGAGTTGCGCGTCCTACCGCATTCCTCGGTAGCTCAGTGGTAGAGCAGTTGACTGTTAATCAATTGGTCGGAGGTTCGAATCCTCCCCGGGGAGCCAAGAATAAAACCACGGTTAAAACCGTGGTTTTATTGTTTCACCGACGACCGCGCGCGCTCGAAGACACGCGCTGACAGCGCTTGGTCAACCCGCGAGAGCGGCCAGCGCCGCCTCGTTGGGATTCTCGTGCGGGCGCGACCCATCCTCGCGCACCGGGTGCAGGGGCGGTGCCTTCCAGAAGGCGCTGAACTCGGGGCTCATCACGCCGTCATGGATGGTGGCGCGGCGCTTGTAGGGCGCGTAGTTGCCGAGGTGCCAGAGCGAATTGCGGTAGAGCAGGTAGTCGCCGGCGTGGAGGTGCACTTGGTGGGCGCCCGGCATGCTCTCGCAGTAGGCCATGCAGGCGCGCTCGGCGTCATCGACGTCGAGGCCCTCGAGCGCCGGGCCGGCGATCGGTCGCGTGGGGAAGCGGTGCATCTCGCCCGCGGTGTCGCGACGCAGGTGGCTGCCCGGCACCACCCAGGTGCAGTCGTCGTCGTAGAGCGCGCAGTTCACCTGGTTGAAGTAGCGGGTGTCGAGCTGGAGCTTGTCCCACTCGGCGAGCTGCAGGCCGGGGACGTTGTCGCGCCAGTCGCGGTGCCAGCAGGTCGCCCACGGCATGGCGGCAGGTTCGTAGAGCACGCCCATCAGGTCGCGCGAGGCGCGCGGATCGACCGGCGCGCGGAACCCCGGTCCGAGCACCCGGTTCAGCGCCGTGCGCAGTGCGGGCAGGTCGTAGAGATCGTCGAACGGGCGCATGTCCAGCTCGGGGTAGGCCTGGATCGGCTGCAGGCGCTGCGCCTGGTCGCCGGCCAACCGGCGGGCGATCGCGCGGCCCTTGTCGGCTTCGCGGCGCAGATCGCGCAGCAGCGCCGTGGGCAGCAGGCCTCGGAATACGCAGAAGCCGAGCTGGTGGTAATCGGTGAAGTGGCGGTCGTCGACGGCGAAGGTCATAACGGTCATGGTGCAGCGGAAAAATCCGCGTCAACGCCGCCGTTGATTGCGTGGACAGATAAGCGAAGTGCGGAATCGTGCAGCTGGTTCGCGACGCTCGCAATGACCGCTGGGCTGCGTCGTAGCGCACCGCGCCGCCGTCGATGCGCGCGCGACATCGACAGGCCTGCGGCTCACGGCGGCCAGGAGATCAGCTGCGCAGTGCGGCAAGCGCCGACTGCCTGTTGCCGTGGGCCGATGGTCGCGGGGTCACTCATGCCCATAACCTGCCCGTAGCTTCGCATGGCTCTCCGCGCCAGGTCCGTCCGCCACGCTTGGACAGGCCCTAGGCCGGCCCCCGCCGGTCGCTATGGTCGCGTCGAGGAGCCCGCCATGGACCAGGATCCGACGGAAGAAACGACCAAGGTCGTGATCTACACCAGCACCTACCGCATCGACGGCAGCATCGCCCTGATCCCGGGGGCGCGCCTCACCGACTACATCCGCGGGGTGAAGGATTTCCTGCCTGTCACCAACGCGGTGGTCCACGAGCGCAACGGCACGCGTCTGTTCGCGACGGCCTTCCTCGACGTCGGCCGCGAGTTCGTC
>JACDEC010000382.1 GCA_013816645.1 Planctomycetota bacterium | reverse complement strand
GCCGCGATCGCGGCACTGATCGGGTCACCCGATCCCCAACTTGGTCGCGCGGCTGAGAAGGCGGTCGCTGCGCTGGACGCTCCGACACCGTGACCGTCGCGCACATTGCAGGCGTGCGGATCGATGAGGCGTAGCACCGAAGCCCGCTGCGTTCCTGAGGCCAGCCACCCTTCGCGCAAAGGTCATGCGAGCCCGCGCAACCTTGATTAAGCGGCAGACAGGCTGACGCAGTACACTAGCGTCCGCCCATGCACTTCCTGTGGTGGCAGTGGCTGATCGCCGGCGGGTGCGCGTGGCTGGTCGGGGTGGCGAAGACCGGGGTGCCGGGGCTGGGGATCTTCGTGGTGCCGGTGTTGTCGCTGACGCTCGGCGATGCGGTGGCCTCGGCGGGCCTGTTGCTGCCGCTGCTGTCGGTCGCCGATGTGTTCGCGGTCGCGTACTACCGCCGGCACGCTGAGGTGCGCAAGCTGTGGGAGCTGGCGCCGTGGGTCGTGGTGGGCATGGCGATCGCCGGCGTGGTGCTGTTCCTGCCGGCATCGGCGTTTCCCGGCGGACCCGAACGCTGGTACAACAGCGCGGTCGGCGCGGTGGTCATGGCCATGCTGCTGCTGCATCTCGCGCGCAAGCGCCGCGCCGACGCGCCGGTGCCCGATGATCGCGCCCACGCCGCGCGTTACGGCGTCACCGCTGGCTTCGCGACCACCCTGGCCAATGCGGCTGGACCGGTGATGAACCTCTACCTGCTCAGCAAGCGGCTTCCCAAGCACGAGTTCATCGCCACCGGCGCCTGGTACTTCCTGATCGTCAACCTGCTCAAGGTCCCGATCTACCTGCCGCGCGGGATGATCACCTGGGAATCGCTGGCGGTCGACGCCTGGCTCGCGCCGCTGGTCGTCCTGGGCGCCCTGACCGGGCGACGCCTGTTCGAGCGCATTCCCCAGGGGGTATTCGAACGCGTGGTCCTCATCCTCGCCGCGGCGGCGGCGCTGATGCTCTTCGTACCCAGGCACTGGTACGCACCGCCAGAGGCTGCACCTGCAGTTCATCCGCAGCCCTCGGCGCCGTCGTTATAGGCGCATCGGGTTGGTCATGCGCAGTCCGAGACGGCGCTATGACAGGAGCTGACCTCGGATTGGAAAAGGAATGGCCGACATGAACAACAACAACACCTACCAAGTCATCGCGCATACCCGCACCCTCAACCTCACCGTGCGCGCCGAGTTCGACAACGAACCTGTCGCCGCGAACTGGGCCCAGCGTATCTTCAAGGCCAAGGAACGCGGGGCGGCGGTGACCGTCGGCAACGTCCGTCTGGTCGGAACCGAGATCACCCAGGTCGAGTACGGCCCGATCGGCGGTCCCGCGAAGATCCTCGGCCAGCATCCGGCGCTCGCCGAGGCTCAGGCAAAGGCCGAGGCGGAGGCCAAGGCCGAGGCGGAAGCCAAGGCGAACGCCACGCCAGAGGCCGCCAGCGTCTAAGCGAGTGGGCTGGTCGCGCCACATTTGCTTTGGCGCGATCGGCCTATAATCCATCCCCGCCGAATCCTGCGTCGATCGCTGTCGACCGGGAACGGGGGACCCGCCATCGGGGCGAATCGCGCACCCGCGCGTAGGGCAGCTTCGGCCCGAGCCCGTCAGCTCACCTCGTAGGCCCACCTCGACCTGCCCATCCGGGCGGTCGGGGTGGTGGCCAGCCGGTTCCCCAGGGCACTCGCCCGCGGGAACGCCGGCTGGTCGACGAAGAGGCGTCGGTCCATGGAGGACACGTCCTCGCCTCCGTGGAGCCTCCAGGCATGGGCCAGCAGGATGAGCGACCTCCCGACGAGCCCCCCCAGCGGCCGGCGGACGAATCCACCAGCAAGGAATCGGTGCGCACCCGGGTGCGCCACGCCGTGCTCGGCCAGCCGCGCGATGTCACCGACAAGTCGGTCTTCCAGCACCTCGCCCTGATCCCGCTGCTCGCCTGGGTCGGCCTGGGTGCGGACGCGCTGTCGTCGTCGGCCTACGGCCCGGAAGAGGCCTTCAAGGCGATCGGCAGCCACCGCTATCTCGCGATCGCGCTGGCGATCGCCACCGCCTGCACGGTCGGATTGATCTCCGCCGCCTACAGCCGCATCGTCGAGCACTTCCCGAATGGTGGCGGTTACGGCGTCGCCAGCCGCCTGCTCGGTCCGCGCGTCGGCCTGGTCTCGGGCAGCGCGCTGATCGTCGACTACATCCTGACCGTGACCATCTCGATCGCCGCCGCCGGTGCAGCCATCTTCAGCTTCGTGCCGGACTCCTGGCACGCCTTCAAGCTGCCCTTCGAGATCGGCCTGATCGGCGGCCTGACCATCCTCAACATGCGTGGGGTCAAGGAGTCGATCCTGATCCTCGCTCCGTTCTTCGCCCTGTTCCTGCTCACCCACATCGTGCTGATCGGCGCCGGACTGATCCTGCACGCGCCCGAAGCCGGAGCCACGGCGCGCGAACTCGGGACCGCGTTCCGCGCCGATCTCGCCGATCCCGCCATGGGCCTGCTCGGCATGCTGGTGCTCTTCCTGCACGCCTATTCGCTGGGCGGCGGCACCTACACCGGCATCGAGGCGGTGTCCAACGCCCTGCCGCTGATGCGCGAGCCGCGCGTGCAGACCGCCAAGCGGACCATGCTCTACCTGGCGGTCTCCCTGGCGCTCACCGCCGGCGGCCTGCTGCTGTGCTACCTGCTCTGGCACGTACACCACGTGCCGGGCAAGACCCTCAACGCGGTGCTCGCCGAGGGCATCGCCCAGAACCTGCCGTTCGGCGGGACGTTCGTGGTGCTGACCCTGTTCTCCGAAGCGGTGCTGCTGGTGGTCGCCGCCCAGGCCGGCTTCGTCGGCGGCCCGCGGGTGTGCGCCAACATGGCCGTCGACTCGTGGATGCCGCACGCCCTGGCCTCGCTCTCCGAGCGTCTGACCACCGGCAACGGCGTGCTCGCCATGGGCGGGCTGTCGCTGGTCGCGCTGATCTACACCGGCGGCAGCATCGACACCCTGGTCGTGATGTATTCGATCAACGTGTTCCTGACCTTCTCGCTGACCATGATCGGCATGACCCGCTTCTGGTGGACGCGCAAGGTCGATGGCGTCAAGACCCGTCGCTGGCGCCTTACCCTCTTCATCGTCTGCTCGGTGGTGTGCGTGACCATCCTCGGCGTGACGGTGTGGACCAAATGGCAGGCCGGCGGCTGGATCACCCTCGCCGCGACCAGCGTATTGGTCGCGGTCTGCATGGTGGTGCGCCGGCATTACCGGCTCGTGAACAAGAAGGCCGCGGCGCTCTACAGCCAGTTCGGCAAGCTCAAGCTGTCGGACGATCCACCCAAGCCGATCGACAAGAGCCGGCCCACCGCGGTCATCCTGGTCGGCGGCTACGGCGCGCTCGGCATCCACACCCTGCTCAATGTGCAGCGGGCGTTCCCCGGGCACTTCGCCAACATCGCCTTCGTCTCGGTGGGCGTGCTCGACTCGGGCGCCTTCAAGGGCGTGGACACCGTCGACGAGATGCGCGCGCGCACCGAGGACACGCTCAAGACCTACGTGCGATTGGCCACCGCGCTCGGACTGCCCGCGGCGTCGCACTACTCGGTCGGCACCGACGCGGTCGACGAGGCCGAGCAACTCTGCCTGCAGGTCGCCAAGGAGTACCCGCGCTCGGTGTTCTTCGCCGGCAAGCTGATCTTCCAGCACGAGCGCTGGTACCACCGCCTGCTGCACAACAACACCGCGCACGCGGTCCAGGCGCGCCTGCACTGGGCGGGCAAGGCGATGGTGATCATGCCCGCGAGAATGACCTAGCTGGGCTTGCGCCTCAGCCCGACGTCGCCGCTGCGCGGCTCGCCCGCTGCGCGGGTATCGGCTGCGCCGATATCGTGCAGATGCGACCCCGGCTGCGCCGGGGCG
>JACDEC010000381.1 GCA_013816645.1 Planctomycetota bacterium | reverse complement strand
TACGAAGAGACGCGATCGGCCGATGGCGGGCTCTACGACCGGCGGATCTCGCTCGGCGTGAGCGTCCGGTGAGTCTCGGCTCGGCGTTGCGCATCGCCTTGGTGCTGGGCTGGCTGACCCTGCTGGTCATGCATGTCGGACGCCGCGTGCTGCCCGAGTTCTCCCGAGCCGATGGCATGGACCTGGGCGCCGTGCTGTCGACCCAGCTCGATCGCCTGCTGATGTACGACCTGACCCATCGCCCGGTCGGCGGGGAATCGCGACGCATCGGCACCGCCGTCCTGCGCTGCGAACGCGAGGACAATCTCTTCCTGCTCGAGAGCGAGCTCTCGATCGACGAGCTGCCCTTCGCCTTCACCGAGAAGGCGGCGCTCCGCACGCGGCCCTCGGTCGCGCCCTTGCTGCGCGTCCGCCTGGTCGAGCGACTCGACGAACGCTTCCGGCTGCTCGGCATCGAGGGCGATGGCGACCTCGGCGGCCGCGCCAGCACGCTCACCGGCCTCGTCGACCATCGCGGCCTGACCGGGCGATTGGCCATCGACGGCCAGCCCGATCGCGTCTTCGCCTTCCGGGATATCTCCCGCGAGGGCGGCACCGGACTCGAACTCGCAGCACCGGTGCTGCCCTCCGGACTGGCGGTGGGCGACCGCATCCGGGCCCCGATGATCGGTTTCGCGCTGGCCGGCCTGACGCGCAAGGAAGCGGAGTACACCGTCGAAACCGAGGAAGTCGTCACCACGCGCGCCGGTGTGCGTCGCTTGTTGCGGGTGGCGATGCGCATCGCCGACAAGCCGCACGCCCGTCTCTGGGCCGACCCTGACGGCACGGTCTACCGCGGCGAACTCGTCGACTACCCGCTGGTGATCGAACTCGCGCGCATCCACGCGATCTCCGGCGAACGCATCTGGCCCGAAGCCGCGTCGAGCGGACCGCAGGTGCCGCGGTGAACCTGCCCCTCCCGTCCACTGCCGCCGGTGATCGGGCGTGGTGCGAAGCGATGTTGCCGCGGGTGTCGCGCACCTTCGCCGCCTGCATCCAGCTCCTGCCCCGCCCGCTCGACCATCAGGTGCTCATCGCCTACCTGCTCTGCCGGATCGCCGACACCGTCGAAGACACCGCCGATCTGCCGCTGGCGCAGAAGCAACGCCTGCTCGCGCACTTCCGCGCCTGCCTCGACGAGGGCGGTCCCGATGCCGCACCGCTGGCGGCGGCGTTCCCGGAGCCGCGCGACGACGACGAGCGATTGACCGCTCACGCTGACCGTGCATTGCGCGAGTTCCGCGCCCTGCCGACGGCGCAGCGCGCGGCGATCAGGCCGTGGGTCAGCGAGATGTGCGAAGGCATGGCCGCGTTCGCTGCCAAGCACGCCGACGCCAAGCCGGGAGGGCTGCAGGCGCTCGGCGACCTCGCCGATCTCGACCGTTACTGCTACTACGTCGCCGGCACGGTCGGACACCTGCTGACCGAGCTCTTCCGGCTCCACCACCACCGCGTCACCAGTCGCCACTACGCCAAACTGAAGGCGCTATCGACCAGCTTCGGACTGGGCCTGCAGCTCACCAACATCATCAAGGATGTCGCCGACGACCGCGGTCGCGGCTGGAGCTTCGTACCGCGACAGCTGTGCTCGCTCGCCGGGATCACGCCGGAGGAGCTGCTCGAGCCGGGACGGCGCACCCAAGCCAACCAGGTCATGGACCAGCTGATCGGCAAGGCCAGGCGCCACCTCGACGACGCGCTCGGCTACTGCATCAGCCTGCCGCGCAGCCAGTACCGCATCCGCCTGTTCTGCCTGACGCCGCTGTACTTCGCCATCCGCACCTTGCGCCTCGCCGCCCAGGATCCGCGCCTGCTCGAACCTGGTCACAAGGTCAAGATCAGCCGCGCCGCGGTCTACCGCACCATCCGCGTGGCGTTCCTGATCGCGCCCAACAACCATCTGGTTCGTGCCTACTACCGCATGCTCGCCGGCGGCAAACGCGGTACCCCGTGGCCTTCGCGGCGCTGGGAAGGCCATCGGACCACGCGCGACGCGACCTGAGCGGGCGCGCCTACGACGTCAGGGCCGCAGGATCCAGGTGACCAGCTTGTCCTTGGGCAGCACATCGCCGTCGATGCGGTCCACGGGCTGGCCGTCCTTGAAGAGGATCACGGTGGGCAGCGACTCGACCTTGTGAGCGGTGGCCAGATCCGGGAGCTGCTCGACGTCCACGCGCAGCACGGTCACCGCGCCGGGATGCTCGGCGACGATCGCGACCAAGCTCTTGGTCAGCTCCTTGCACGGTCCACACGACTCGGAATGGAAGTCCACGACCACTGCGCCCGGGGTCTTGGCGATCAGCGCGGCGAGCTCGTCGTCCTTGGCGATGTCGGCGACGCCGGAATCGGCGGCCCCGAGCGTCGCGCAGATCAGGAAGGCAGGAACAGGCGCATAGCAGGGCTCCTGAGATGATACGGGTGCCGAGCGCCACTGTTGGTCGACTGTCCTCCCCGGGACGGCAGATCGCCGTGGCTATTTCGCAGCCCATGCAGCGAGTTCATCCTTGCCGAGCGCGCCGACCACGCTGTCGACCTTCTTGCCGGCGCGGAACTTGATCAGCGCGGGGATGCTGCTGATCTCATGCCGCTGGGCGAGTTCGCCGTGCTGATCGACGTCGACCTTGAGCACGGTGACCGTGCCGATATTCGCCTTGGCGAGGTCATCGAGCAGCGGCGCGATCAGCTTGCAGGGACCGCACCAGTCGGCGTAGAAGTCGACGATGACCGTGCCCTTGGTCGCGGCGATCAGTTCGTCGAACTGCTTGGTCGATTCGACCGCCACAACGCCTTCGGCTGCGTTGGCGATGGTCAGGAAGGCCATGAGGGCGAAGGCGGCGAGACGCATGGGGATTCCGTCTGGCACGGGGGTGCCGTTGGCGCCGCGCTGGGCGGCGTGGGGATTACTTGGCGACCAGGCCGGCGGCCCGGGCCTGCTCGAGTCCTTCGTCGGCGTAATGGGCGACCCAACCGCCGGCATCGACGAACAGGCGGATGCAGGTGATCTGCTTGTCGGCGCAGAGGAAGAACAGGTGCTTATAGCGCGCGGGCACCGAGATGTAGTCGCCGGGATGCAGCTCGATGTCGAGCGCCGCGCCGGTGTCGGGGAACACCCGGAAGACGCCACGGCCCTGGACGACGAAGCGGACCTCGTCCTCGGTGTGGATGTGCTTCTTGTCGAACTTGCAGCACAGCGCTTCGATGTTCGGGGTGTCCGGCCACAGGCTGATGACGTCGGCGGTGACGTAGCCGCCCTGCGACTTCATGCGGTCGAGTTCCGGCTTGTAGGCCTCGAGGACCTGCTGCTTCTCCTCGGTGCTGAGGTTGCGACCGCGCAGATGCGCGGGCAGGCGCTCGACGCCCCAATGCTCGAAGGCGATGCCGACCGGCGCGAGCAGGCGGGCGATCGCCCGCGGGTCGGTGGTCTGCAGCTTGGTGTCGAGAGCGGTGACGACGGCCATGACGGTGCCTCCTGGAACGAGTGGACACGATAGCACGTTCACCACGCGATCCAGGGCCACTCCGCTCGAAGCATCGACGTCCCCGCGCGATCGTCCGGGCGGGCCTGCGGCCCTCGTCCGGTCGCGGGGGCCGCTCGACCGGGTGGACGCCAATGGCGTCCTGGCCGGGTTAGGCTCGCGAGTGCGCGGCCGGACTAAGCGAGCGACGGCGAGCGACGGCGAGCGACCGGACGAGCATGGCGTAAACCGTGCGCCCGGACGAGGGCCGCAGGCCCGACCGGACGCTTGCACGGACCCGCGCTTTTCCCTGGCGGACTGACGGACAAGGTGGGCTGCGATGCCGGATCCGGACACGCCGCTGCGCTTCCTCGCCGGCATCGGTCCGGCCAAGGCGGAGGCGCTGCGCGCGCTCGGACTCGCGACGGTGTGGGAC
>JACDEC010000380.1 GCA_013816645.1 Planctomycetota bacterium | reverse complement strand
GCCCTGGGCGTAGAGCTGCCGGGCCCGGTCGCCATCCCCGCGCTCGAGGCACCAGCGCCCGAGCAGCAAGCGCGCGCGCCAGGCGCCATCCACCGCGGCGATGTGCTTGAGCGCGGCGAGGTAGCCTTCCATGCCGCCGCGCGCGCGGCGCAGGGCCAGCCAACGGTCGAGGGTATCGACATCATTGGGACGCTCGGTCAGGGTGGCGGCGTAGGCGCGCTCCGCGTCGTCGACGCGGCCCTGCTGCTCGGAGATGGTCGCCACCGCGGCGCTCAGCGCCTTGCGTTCGCCATGACGCTTGGTCCAGGCGGCGATCAGGGCGAGGGCCGCGCCTTCGTGACCGGCGGCGGCGAGGACCCGCCCGCGCAGTTCGCAAGCGCGCTCGTCGGCCGGAGTCAGGTCGAGCAGGCGCGCCGAGGCGTCGAGCGCATCGGCGGGACGACGCAGGCGCAGGGCCTGTTCGATGCGCGCGGTGAGCACGCTGGCGTCCTCGACGGGGGCCTCGGGCTTGGGTGGGCGCGGCATCTCGTCCAACCCGGCGCGCACGCTGGCGTTGACCGCGCGCTTCCACTGGGCCGCGTCGAGCAGGGGATGCGCTCGTGCGCTGTCGACGGCGCCGCGAGCGCTGGTCACCGCATTGGTGATCCGTCGCTTCCAGGGCTTCGCCGCGAGCTCTTGCAGGAGCTGGGCCAGCGGGTTGCGCAAGATCAGGTTGGAGACATTCACCATTCCACACCTCCAGTAGGGCGTCGACCGCCGGACGTTCGCGTCTCAGCCCGATCGATCGCCAACAACCATTCCAGTCCAGTTACCCAGCCACTCTTCGCTCGTCGCCCACAGGGCGCGACACGCGTGCAGTATGACGGGAGGTCGATGGAGGCCATGGGATCCGGTCGCATCTTCAACGTGCTGGGGAGGGTGGTGGAAGGAGCAGCTGGCGGGTGGGTTGATGGAGGGACTGAGCGCCAGGGGCACGGCTTTTCTACCTGCATCACGCCGTCGAGCGCCTGCGCGCTCACAGCACCTGGTCGAGTTCGACCGCATCGACGCGGCTCTCCCACTGGGCCCGCGGGCTCGGACGGCGACCGCGGCGCCGCGCGAGCAGCCAGGCCATGCCGACGGCCGCCGTGGCCACCGCGGCGCCGGTCAACCAGGGACGCAACGCGGCTTCGGTGTAGACGCTGCTGCGCATGACGTGGCCGGTTTGGCTGCCGCGCTCCTGGCTCGCGCCGGTGGGCGCGTCGAAGAGGTCGTCGTCGCCCCGCGCTGGCCGGTCGCTGCGCTGCTGGCTGAACAGCGTGCGCTTCATCAACCGGTCGGTGAGGCGCGGGGCGAATTTCTCCATCAGCGAGAACGCCTTGCCGCCACCGCCGACCAGCACGTCGCGCCGGGGATGGGTGGCGCAGAACAGGATGGTGCGGGCCACCACCTCCGGAGCGTAGACCGGGGCCGGCAGCTTGGGCTGGACGTCGAGGTGGTTGCGCGCGTGATCGGTGAACGGCGTGTCGATCGAGGTCGGCTTGATCAGGGTGACCACCACCGGAGCACCCTGCTCCTCGAGCTCCATGCGCAGCGTGTCGGTGTAGCCCTTGACCGCGTGCTTGGCGGCGACGTAGGCGCCCTGCAGGGGAATGGCGCGCTCGCCCACCACGCTGCCGATGTTGATCAAGGCTCCGCCCTGGCGGCGCAGATGCGGCAGCGCAGAAGCGGCGCCGTTGACCACGCCCCAGAAGGTGACGTCGAACAGCCGGCGTTTCTCGGCCAGCGGGGTTTCTTCGAGCCGGCCGTAGACCGAGATCCCGGCATTGTTGACCCAGGTGTCGATGCGCCCGTAGGCCCTGATCGCCGCTTCGGCCAGCCCGTCCATGTCCTGGGACGACGCGACGTCGCCCGCGAACCAGGCGACGTCGCCACCGGCAGCGCGGATGCCATCGGCGACCTCGCGCAAGCCGTCCTCGGCGCGGGCGTTGAGCACCACCTTGGCGCCGCGCGCTGCGGCCAGGCGGGCGGTGGCCAGGCCGATGCCGCTGGTCGCGCCGGTGATGACGATGACCTGGTCGGCGAGCGGCTTGAGCGTGATGGCCATGATCGAGGTCCTGCACAGGCGTGGGGAAAGCGGGTCGAGCGATTATAGGCCCCCTTTCCCACGCACGTGGGGCATGCTAGCAGGGTCTCTGTACAGCCGCCCGCGGGCGCGCTGTGCAGCCGCGAGCAACGCAGCGTTTTGCTGTGGGCCGGGCGGAGGCACAATCCCCGCCGTGCAACGCCTCCTCTGCGCTATCGTCCTTGGCTGCCTGGCCGCCGGCTGTTCGTCCCGCCCGGCGCTGCGCGCCAACGGCGATCCTGATGGGGTGAGCGTCAGTTTCGGTGTGACCTACGATCGCGAGGTCCTCGATGCCCTGATGCCCGGCGGCCCCGGCTTCAGTCGAAACGTGGTGGTCCAATCGGGCTACTACGCGGGCGGACCCTGGGGCGATCCCTTCGGCCATCCCTGGCACCATCACCACCACCATCACCACGGCTGGTACGGCCACGGTTTCGTGGGCGCGCCGCTGGCCTACGAACCCTCGACCTCGTTGAGCCTGCTCGCCGGCGACGGCCCTGCCCAGGCGCAGCTGTTCCGGCTGCGCGTCAGCGAGAGCAGCGAATCGTTCAGTCTGCCGATCCGCGCCGGTCGCCGCGTCGTCGTCACCCTGCAGGCCAGCGGCGGTCGCCAGGGCTGGCAGGTCCTGGGCGAGTTCGACGCCGCGCCTGGTCAGATCGTGCGCATCAGCCTCGACGGCTCCGGCCCGCGGCTGTCGATCACCCCGCCGCCGGCGCCGATCATCGGTCCGGTGGCGCCTGCTTCAGCGCTTCCTGTCATTCCCGAGCAGCCGCCCAGCCCGTCGCCGTAGCCAGGACCCGTACGCTCAGGCCGCCCACAGGGCGATACCGAGCCGGCGCAGGCAGGTGATCCACGCCGCGCGCTCCTTGGTGCGCACGGTCTTGAGCAGGCACTGCACCTTCTCCTCGTCGCTCAGCGGCCCCGGCTTGCGGCGCAAGGTCAACCCGGCCTCCTCCGGCGTGCGGTTGTCCTTGCGGAAATTGCACGACCGGCACGCCGTGACCACGTTGGCGAGCGTATCGGCGCCGCCGCGGCTGCGCGGCATGACGTGGTCACGGGTGCCGGCCGACATGCTGATGCGCACGCCGCAATACTGGCACTCGAAGTTGTCGCGGATGAAGACCGCCTTTCGGGTCGGCGCATTGAACAGCGGCCGCCGCCGCAGGGTCTTGACCTGGTAGCGCATGATCACGACGGCGGGCAGATTGAACTGGCAGTGTTGGCTGCGCACCACCTCGGGATAATGCTCGAGCGGCGTGGCCTTGCCCGCGAGCACCAGCGACAGCGCATCGATCCAGCGCTCTTCGATCGCCAGGAACTCGAAGCTGGAGTTGAGCACCATGCAGCGCACGGGATCCCCAATGCGGGCGTATCCTATGGCCGCGAAGGGGATGGGAAGCCTGAGCCACGTCTCCCCCGCCCCGCTCATATTCCCCACCTCCACCTGCGTACTACCATCGCCTCCTCCGAGGTTCCCATGCCCCCCCGCCGCACGATCGCCGCCGGCCGTTTCCTCCACCTTGTCGAGGAAGGCGGCTGGGAATTCGCCGAGCGCCGCAACGCCAGCGGCGTGGTCGCCGTCGTGGCGGTGACTCCCGACAATCGCCTCCTGCTCACCCGCCAGCGGCGCACCGCGGTAGGCACCGAGGTCATCGATCTGCCCGCTGGGCTGGCCGGCGACGATCCCGGCGCCGCCGGCGAGCGGCTCGAGCAGGCAGCGCGCCGCGAACTGGTCGAAGAGACCGGCTGGGACGCCGAGCGCTTCGAGCGGCTCACCGCCGGCCCACCGTCGCCCGGGTTATCCAGCGAGATCGTCGCGCTCTACCG
>JACDEC010000033.1 GCA_013816645.1 Planctomycetota bacterium | reverse complement strand
GATGCGATGGTCGACGCGGCGTTAGCGGCAGAGGACGAAGCGATGGAACCGCCGGGCTATTCCGATCGCTCGCTGATGCGTGCGGCCATCCGCGCCGCCTACGACGCCGCCAACGCGAAGGGGACGGCGCCATGAGCGACGACAGTGCGGGAATTGGCATCCTGTGCCGCGCTAGCGAGAAGGCGTTCCGCACGTGGGGGGCGATGAGGAACCGGCGCCACTCGGCCTGTCGCAACCTGAACGATCGGCGGGCGAAACACTGGCTGCGGCAATCGATGCGCTGGGAAGATCGCGTCGACGACATCATCGCGCGCCTGGTCATGGACGGCCGGACCGACATCAGCTCCATGTCGTGGCAGGAGTACATAGCGAGACAGGACCACTACCGCGCAATGGCCCGACGCCAATTCCTGCGCGAAAGGGGACGGGGTGACAGATGACGAGGACGCCCCCGAGCGGATACCGCATCCGCAGTGGCGCCGAGCGATGCGCCACCCGATCAATCGCCGGTTGAGCGGCCGGACGGGCAGGCACCCGCAGCGCCGAACGTGGGTCCGCTTTTGGGACCGCGCCGCGTGCCATCCCGACAAGGCGCCGACGTACACGGGGTGACACTCCGCACTGCTTGCACCGATCACCGTGCGCGCCCTAGATATTGCCGCTTTGTACGCATATTCCCCTGTTACTAGCCAGAGGAGATCACCGTGGCTCGACGTCCGTTCTATGCCCCCAACGCCGAGACCGCGCTCCTGGAGCGCTGGCGCAGCGATGGGCGCATCCGCGCGGTGGGCGCGCTGACGTGCCACGGTGGACTCATGTCCGGCAAGCACCTGGCCGGCGTGCTTGGCATCAGCCCGCGCGGGTTGCGGCAGTTCCTGGTCAAGGACGACGTCATCACGGTCGAGATCCACGAGGGCAACAAGGGATCGGGCGAGACGTGGTACCGCTTGAACATGCGCGCCCTGCCGCCGCCGGCAGAATCACCGCCGCTGCGCATCGCCGCTCCCAAGCGCCCTATGACCGGGCCGCGTCCCCGCAACTGCGGTCCAGTGGCGCTCATGGAGTCGCGCGCAGGCTGAGGGCATGCCGCGCAACGTGAAAGGCCAGCCGCGCGTCGGCGGTCGCATCAAGGGCACGCCGAACAAGCGGACGCAGGACGTCATGGATCGCCTGGCCGAGCTTGGTTGCGATCCAATCGAGGGCATGGCGCGCATCGCCATGGACGAGGGCGCGCCGATCGAAGTGCGCAGCCGCATGTACTCCGAGCTTGCGCAGTACGTCGCGCCGAAGCGCAAGGCGATCGAGCACAGCGGCGAGATCAAAGGCGACGGGCCGCAGGTGCGGATCATCCTACAGCAGCCAGCCTAGCGCGTGGACCTGTCGCTCCACGCTCGGCAGTCTGAGGCGTTCCTCTCCGAAGCGACCGAGATCCTGTACGGCGGCGCAGCGGGTGGGGGCAAAAGCCACATGATGCGCGTGGCGGCAATCGCCTGGTGCGCGCAGATCCCGATGCTCCAGGTCTACATTTTCCGCCGCACCTTTCCCGATCTGCGCAAGAACCACATGGAGGGGCCGTCGTCGTTCCCGGCGCTGTTGGCCGAACTGCTCGAATCAGGCCACGCGAAGATCAACTACAGCGAAATGACCATCGGCTTTTGGAACGGCGCCAAGATCCACCTATGCCATTGCCAGCACGAGCACGACGTCGAGACCTATCGCGGCGCTGAGATCCACGTCCTGATGATGGACGAGTTGACCCACTTCACCGAGCCGATGTACCGCTTCCTGCGCGGGCGCTTGCGCCTGGGCGGGCTGCTGGTGCCGGCGCCCATGCGTGGTCGCTTCCCGCGCATCCTCTGCGGCTCGAACCCCGGCGGCATTGGTCACAACTGGGTGCGCGCGTCGTGGGTCGATCCGGCCGCGCCGATGGCTCGGTGGAAGGCCGAACGCTCTGACGGCGGCATGCTGCGCCAGTTCATCCCTGCCAAGCTGGCCGACAACCCGACGCAGGATCCCGAGTACGCCGATCGACTCGCGGGCCTGGGCGATCCCGCGCTCGTGCGCGCGATGCTCGATGGCGATTGGGACATCGTCGCGGGCGGCATGTTCGACGACGTGTTCGACGCGACCAAGCACGTCCTGGAACCGTTCCCGATCCCGCGCGGCTGGCGCGTCGATCGCTCCTTCGATTGGGGGTCGTCCAAGCCGTTCAGCATCGGCTGGTGGGCGGAAGCGGATGGCAACGACGTCGACCTCGGCGGCGGTCGCATCCTGCGCTTCCCCAAGGGCACGCTCATCCGCTGCTCGGAGTGGTACGGCTGGTCCGGCAAGGCCAACGAAGGTTGCCGCATGCTGGCGACCGAGATCGCCCGCGGCGTGCTGGAGCGCGAGCGCGAGATGGCCCGCCCCGGCGGCATCCTGCACGGGCACACCGTCGCACCGGGACCGGCAGACTCCGCGATCTACGCCACCGAGAACGGCGCGTGCATTGCCGACGACATGGCGCGCGTGGGCTGCCGCTGGACGCCAGCGATGAAGGGGCCGGGGTCGCGCATCAACGGCTGGGAGCGCATGCGCCGCCTGCTGGCCGATGGCAAGCAGCGGCCGATGGAGCGGCCGGGCCTACTGGTGTTCTCGACGTGCCGGCATTTCCTGCGCACGGTGCCGGTGCTGCCGCGCGATTCGTCAAAGTCGGACGACATTGACACGGACGCGGAGGACCATTGCGGCGACGAATCACGGTATCGCGTTGCGTCCGTTAAACGCGAGGCGGGAGCCGTTGCGCTGCCGTGACCGTTCAACCGATGCGCCCCCGCAACTGACCGTCAGTAGAGGTTGAACGCGCGCCTCGGCACGGTGGCTGCGTGCCCTCCTTCGTCGTCGGCCAGCCGCTCCCCCGTCACGACGCCTACGCCGCCCAGGTGCAGGCGCGATCATTCTGGTGCCGGTCCTATTGGGCCGACTTCGCGTTCGCCTCAGGCGTTGACGCGGCCGGCGTCGCGATCCTGCCGCAGCACAAGCGCGAGACCGACGAGCGGTACAACGTGCGCCGCTCGATGGCCAAGGCGCGCAAGTACGCGCGAGCCATCGTCGACCGCTACAACGACCACGCGAACCGCATCCCGGCCAAGCGCCAGGACGCGGCCGATGGCACGCCCTACGCCGACCTCCTGCGGGACGCCACGGGCGCTGGCATGTCGCTCGCCACGTTCATGCGCCGCGCGATGCGCTGGGCGCAGGTCGAGCGGTGCAGCTACGTGCTCGCGGACGCCAACGTGGAGGGGGTCTACCTCTCTGCTGCCCAGGAAGCCGCAGCCGGCAAGCGCGGCGTCCTGCGCCTCGTGCGCGCTGATCAGGTCATCTGGTGGGCCGACTGGCAGGGCCAGGTGGACGAGGCGCTGATCACGTTCGCCGATCGCGGCGGCGCGTTCTTCGCCTGGTACGTCACGGCGTCGACCGTCCAGCGCATCGACTACGTCATCGAGAACAGCGCCGAGAAGATCACCGCTATCGGCCCGGTGCTCGCGCACAGCTACGGCGGCTGCCCTCTCGTGCGCTACGAGCCAGAGACCAACGACGGCATGGAAGCCGCCAACGACTCGCAGGCGGCGCCGCTGGCCGAGTCGATGAAGCGCATCCTGAACCTCGACTCGTGGCTGAACGAGGAGCTGGCGAACGGCACGTTTACGACCGTCGTCTTTCTGGGCGTCGACAAGGACCAAGTCCAGGACGTCGTCGTTGGTGCCGGCAAGGCGCTGTGTATCCCCGGCACGGGCGATCGTGCGCCGTCGATCGACACGCTCGGCTCCGACCCGGCGCAAGCCGACAGCCTGCGCACCGAGCGCGCCGAGGAGATCGCGGAACTGTACCGCGTCGCCGGCCTGTCGCCGGGCAACCCGACCGAGGCCGCAGCGCCTGAGAGCGGTGTCGCCAAGGCGTTCGCGTTCAACGAGGTCGAGGCGCGGCTATCCGCGCTGGCCGATGCCGCCGAGGCCACCGAAAACCTGGCGATCAAGCGCCTGGCGGCCGGCTTTGGCTGGGAGTACCCCGGCGATGCGAATTGGCCGGACTCGTTCGCGACGCCGGACCTCGCTGCGGAGCTTGAGGTCGCCATTCGCACGTCGACCTCGCCGCTGCCGCAGGTGCTCAAGGATGAGCAGACGCGCAAGTACGCGGCGGCGGCATTCAGGCTGACGCCCGAGAATCAGAAGCGGTTGGACGACGAGATCGCGCAGTCAGCGGTGGATACCGCCGCGCGTGCCGCCGACCCCTTCACCAATCCACAAGCGCCCGGCCGGATGGCGGGGACGTAACGCGCTCGGACGAGCGCGAGGAGAGCGAGCATGACGGACGTCGATGTCGAATTGCAGGGCGGGATCAAGATCAAGCTCCCCGAGGAGCAGGCGACCGCCTACACCGCAGCCCGCGCCAAGGACAAGGCCGAGCGCGAGACGCTGGCGCAAGTCGCTGGCGCCGCGAAGGCCGAGAAGGACGCCGCCGCCGCTGCCGCCGCCAAGGCCGAGAGCGAAAAGCAGGCGATGGAGCTGACCAAAAAGGGCGAGTTCGACAAGGCGCGCGAACTGCTGACCGCCGAGCACACCAAGCGCATCGACTCGTTCGCCGGCAAGTACCGCGACACGCATCTGCGCGCACAGGTCGCTGGCCTGCCATCGCTGCTCCGGCTGCCGGATGCGAAGGCGCAGACCGCGCTGGTGGACGATGTCGTTGCCCAACTGAGGGGCAGTTGCCGGTTCGACCTCGACTCTGATACGCTCCAGGTCATCGGGCAGGACGGACGTCCGGCCTTGGCGAGCGACGGGAAGCCGATGCAGGCGGACGCCTTCATCTCGCAGTTCCTGGAAGCTCGGCCCTATCTGCGCCAGCCGACCAAGACGCCTGGATCAGGCGGCGCGGGAGCGGGCGATTCCAAGTCCGGTCCCATCCTCACCCAATCGGCCCTCGATGTCATGTCGCCGCTCCAGAAGGCAAAGCACTTCGCCGCAGGCGGCACGGTCCAGGGCTAACGGCGCACAGCGCCAGAATCGACTATCACCGTGGCCAACTCCTTCACCGCCTCCCTCCAGCCGCTGCTGTTCGGCGCGGCGCGCATCGTCCCCCGCGAACTGACCGGCGTCATCGGCGCCGTCGATACCAAGTTCAGCGACCAGGGCGTTGCCAAGGGCGACACCGTGACCGTCCCGGTCAGCCCGGTCGCCACCCTCGCCAGCTTCACCGCGTCGCAGACCTTCACGGTCGGCACCGATCGCACGGCGACCAGCAAAGTGCTCACGCTCAATCAGGAGAAGGTCTCGAGCTGGAACCTGACCCCGGAGCAGGAGCGTTCGCTCGGCAACGGCGGCATGGCCGACGACGTGCTCCAGCAGACCGTCAAGCAGCACATCCGCGCGCACGTCAACGGCATGGAAGCCTACGTGTGGGGTATCGCCCGTAAGGCGGCGTCGCGCGGCACCGGCACCGCGGCGACCTCGCCGTTCGCCACCGACCAGAAGCCGCTCGCCGATGCGCTCAAGATCCTGCTCGACAACGGCGCGGGCAATCAAGACCTGTCGGCGATCATCGACACCGTCGCGGGCGCCGATCTGCGCAAGGTCGCCAACCTGTTCAAGGTGAGCGAGGCCGGCGACGGCAACATGCTGCGCAACGGCGTGCTGGGCCGGCTCTACAACTTCGACATTCGCGAGTCCGCGGCTGTCGCAGCGGTGACCAAAGGCACCGGCGCCTCGTACACCAGCAACACCGCCGGCTACGCGGTCGGCGCGACTGCCATCACGCTCATCACCGGCACCGGCACGATCCTGGCCGGCGACGTCGTGACGTTCGCGGGCGACACGAACAAGTACGTCGTGGCGGCTGACCTGGCCGGCGGCGTCGTGACGCTGGCCGAGCCAGGCCTCAAGGTCGCGCTCGCTGGCTCGGCGGTCGCCATGACCATTGGCAGCACCGCGACGCAGAACGTGTGTCTGCGCCGCGATGCGGTCGTGTTCGCCGCGCGTCCGGGCCTCCAGCCCGAAGGCGGCGGGATCGATCAGATGACGATCAGCGACCCGGTCACGGGCCTGTCGTTCCTGGTCTATCGCAAGGTCGGCGACGGCATCGCCTCGTGGTACATGCGTACCGTGTATGACGCCTTCGCGCCGAACCCCTACGCCTGCGCGATGCTCCTCGGCTAGTCGCTCCTCTAGACCTGAGGACCCAGGCCCACCTGCGCTCTGCGCGGGTGGGCTTTGGTGTCAGGAGACGACCCCATGAGCGAGCACCCGGTGCAGATGACCCGCGCGAAGGACGGCGCCAAGGCGCTGGTCGAGTCGTGGGAAGTGAAGCTGTGGGAGGGCTACGGCTTCCAGATGGCTGCGCCTGATGTCGACGTCGTCGACCCCACCCCCGAGCAGGCCGTGCCTGCCAAGCGCAACCGCAAGTAACCCGTGCGGCCGGGTGACATCATCTACCTGGTTGCCCTCCGGCAGACGTCGGCTGCGGCTCCGTCGACCGGCAAACTGATTGCCGACTTCGGGTTCGATTCGTACCTCGATGGTGTCGTCAATGCATTCACTAAGACCGTGACCGAGGGCGCGACCACGGCCGATGGCTTGTGGCGCGCGTACAAGTTCGCAGTCACCCTGCCGGCCGCCGCCGGGCGCGTGCATATCCGCATCACGCCCGCGAGCGGCACCGACATCGTCTCCCCGAGCGAATGGGAGGGCGAGGTCGAGGCCAACGATCTCGACTCCATCTACGCCGTCTCCGCTGTGCCCGTGGCCAGCGCGAGCGTGTCGATCGGCCCCAGCGTGGATACGCCGATCACGCTCGACGCCTACCGCCTCAACGACTGCTCGGCCACGCGGCTCGATCAGACCGGCGCGGCGTTCAACCTCACCGGCTACACCAACGCGCGCTTTTCGGTGTGGACGCGCGACCACACCGGCACGCGGTACACGCTCTCGTCCGGCATCACCTTCGGCGGCGTGCTCGGCACGATCGTCTGGTCGGTGCCCGAGGATGCGTCGTTCTACACTGAGATTGACGCCGCCATCACGGCGAGCCAAGACTTCGTGACGCTGTATTACGACCTCGTCGCTGATCAGGGCGGGCTTGCGGCCAAGACCGTGCCGCTGCTTAAGGGCACGATCACGCTGCGGCGCTTCGAGGCGGCGGCATGACCCTGGGCGCCAAAGACCTACCGCTCACCGCAGCGCAGATCCTGGCGAAGATCAACGCGCTGGGCGCCGTTGGAGCCTCGTTCGCCGACGACGTGTTCGCGGTCAAAGGATCGGCCGACGCGACCAAGAAAGTGCGCCTGGAGGTCGACGGACTGACCACGGCAACGACGCGCGTCGTGACGGTTCCAGATGCCAACGTCACCGTCGCCGGCATCAACCTGGCGCAGACGTGGTCAGCGACACAGACCCTCGCGGCCATCGTCGCATCGGATGCGGTGTCGCTCGCCGGCGACATCACGCCGACCGCGTTGGCAGCGAGCACGAACGACTGGGCGCCTACCGGCCTGGCGACCGCGTCCACCATCCGCGCCGCATGCTCGGCTGCCTTCGACCTGACCGGCCTGACCGGCGGCAGCGATGGCCGGCTGCTCATTCTGCACAACGTCGGATCGTTCACGCTGACGCTCAAGGACGAGAGCGCGTCATCGACCGCCGCCAACCGCTTCGCGCTGAATGCTGACCTGGCGCTCGGAATCGATCACGCGGCCATTCTCCAGTACGACGCGACCTCGCTGCGCTGGCGCCTGGTGGCAAGCAGCACCGGCACCGGAGGCGGCGGCGTCACGGACGGCGACAAGGGAGACGTCACGGTTACCGGCGGCGGCACCGTGTGGACGATCGACGCGGCCACCGTGACGCTGGCGAAGCAGGCGAACCTCGCCGCCAACAGCATCGTTGGCAACAACACCGGGTCGGCAGCAACGCCGATCGCCCTGACCGGCGCTCAGACGACGGCGATGCTGTCGCCATTCGTGGCGTCTGGCGCGAGCCACGCCGCTGGTATCGTCCCCGACCCAGGCGTAACCGCTGGGTCGACCAAGTTTCTGCGCGAAGATTCGACCTGGGCGACCCCCGCGGGCGGCGGCTCGGTGCCCACCGGAACCGGCTTCCGTCACGTCACTGCCGGAGCGGAGGACGCAGCGGCGGCGCTCGTCGTCAATGCCGACGTGTCTGCATCCGCTGGCATCGCGCTGTCGAAGCTCGCGACGCAGGCCGCGACCACGATCCTCGGCAATGCGACTGCCGGGGCGGCGGTGCCGACAGCGTTGACCGTGCTGCCGACGGCGACCATGCCGGCGTTGACCGGCGACGTGACCAACCCGGCCGGATCGCTCGCGACCACCATCGCGAACGACGCTGTGACCAACGCCAAGCTCGCCAACATGGCGACGGCGACCATTAAAGGCCGCACGACCGCAGCGACTGGCGATCCGGAGGACCTGACCGCGACGCAGGCCACCGCGCTGCTCAACGCCCTGGTCGGCGACTCCGGATCGGGCGGCACAAAAGGCCTGGCGCCAGCACCCGCAGCCGGCGATGCCGTGGCGGGGAAGTTCCTCAAGGCCGATGGAACCTACGCGATCCCGCCCGGAACCGGCGGCGTCGCGGATGGCGATAAAGGGGACATCACCGTCAGCGCCGTCGGCACCGTGTGGACGATCGACGCGGCCACCGTGACCCTTGCGAAGATGGCGAATATCGCCACCGCGACGGTCATCGGCCGGAATACCGCAGCCACCGGCGTCCCCGAAGTGCTGACCACGCTGCCGACTGGCGTCATGCCGGCCTACACGGGCGACATGACCTCGACCGCTGGATCGCTGGCCACCAAGGTCGTCGCGGCATCCGAAGCGTTCGCGCTCGCCGGCGACATCACGCCGACCGCGTTGGCAGCGAGCACGAACGATTGGGCGCCGACGAGCCTGTCCACCGCGTCCACGATTCGCGCGTCGGCGTCCGCTGCCTACAACCTCACCGGCCTGACCGGCGGCGCCGATGGCCGGCTGCTCCTGCTGCACAACATCGGCAGCTTCACAATCACGCTGGTCGACGAATCGGCGTCATCGACTGCGGCGAATCGCTTCGCGCTGACCGCGAACGTCGCGCTGTTAGCGGACTGTTCCGTCTGGCTCCAGTACGACGCGACCTCGTCGCGCTGGCGACTCATCGGCAACGGCGCGATGGTCGACGTCCAGGTATTCACCGGATCTGGCACGTGGACGAAGCCGCCGGGCGCCAAGTCGGTATTCGTCACCACGATTTCCGGCGGCGGTGGCGGCGGCACTGGTCGGCGCGGCGCCACGGCAACGCAATGCGGTGGCGGTGGCGGTGGGTGTGCGGGTTCAATCAATGAGGCCGAGTTTGCAGCATCCGACCTTGGTGCCACCGAGACTGTCACCGTTGGCGCCGGCGGCGCGGGGCACGTCCACGCGGGCACAGATAGCACCGATGGTTCTTTCGCAGGCACGGGTGGCCCGTCCACGTTTGGATCGTGGCTGAACTCGCCGCTCTCTGCGGGCGGTGGCGGCGGAAACGCAGCCTCCGGCGGCGGTGGCGGTGGGCAGGTCTTGACCGCCTTCTCGATATTCGAACAGGTGCAGGGCGCAACAGGGTCCGCGTCAGGCCCCGGCACTGCCGCTGGCGTGGTAGCACGCGGGCCAGGCGGTGGCGCTGGTGGGGCCGGCATCACGAGCGGGAATGTCGCCAACTCGGGCGGTACCGGCGCATCAGGCTTCGGCGCACGCTCGGGAACGGCGAACACCGGCGGCGGCGGCGCTGGCGGTGCCGTCGGTGCTGCGGGCAGCCCAGGTACGTCGCGCCCGTCGCAGTGCGGCGACGGCGGCGGTGCCGGCGGCAGCGGCGTCGTGGTAAACTCGGGGGCCGGTGGGAATGGCGGCATTCCGGGCGGCGGCGGCGGCGGCGGCGGTGCCGTGCGAAACGGCCTCATCGCCGGATCCGGCGGAACCGGCGGTCGCGGTGAGGTGCGCGTCGTCACCTATTGCGGGCCTTGATCATGGTATACCTCCACAAAAACATGGCATCGGCCAAGTACGTCGCGCGCGTCGAATGGGACGGCGCTGCGCTGTTCCCCGTTCCCGCTGGGCATACGCGCGAGCTGGAGACGGACGCCAATCGCGCCCAGGCGAATGACGACATCCTCGCCGCACGGGATGCCGGCATCCCAGCGGCACAGGCCGGCCTGCGCGAGCGGGCGCGTGCCTTCCTCGTCAACGATCCGCGTCCCGAGATGAAAGCGTTGCGTGCGCTCGCGCTCGTGGTGCTCGACGAGATCAACCGCCTGAGTCAGGATCCGACCAGCGTCCTGCCCACGCGCACGACGGCGCAACTGCTCAACGCCGTGGTCGCGAAGATCATCGACGGTTCAGCGGACTGACCCCCATGACCGAACCACTCCAGGCTTCCGACATCGCCAACCTGCTCGGCGCCGCGCGTCGTGCGGTCGGCACGCTGCCGGCGGCCGACTTGATCGCCGTCGCCGGCTCCATCGCGCGCGTCGAGAAACTTCTCGAAGATCGCGCCAAGGCCGAGCAGGCACCACCTGCCCCGGCGCCCGAGGGCTGATCCGTGGAACAGGCGCTTGCCACCTTCGGGCCGTGGGGGGCCGTGCTCGTCGTGCTGCTCTGCGGCATGCGGTGGGTCGTAACGCGCCTGAGCGAAGCCGAGATCCGCGCCGAGTCGCGCGCGTCCGAGCGCCAGGCTCACTGCGACGGCGAGCGGCGCGAGCTGACCATCAAGGTCGAGAAACTGGAGGACCGCATCGCGGACCTCTACCAGGACACGCTGAACAAGAGCACCGAGGCACTGGCGGCCAACGTCGTCGCCTTCCGCCGCTTCTGCGAGGCGATCGAGGAATCCCCGTCCGGCATGCATCGGTGGCTGAGGGACGATACATGAGCCGCAAGACCGACGCGCAGGTACGCGACGAGCTGCGCCGCATCCATCGCCACTTCACCGGCGAGCAGTACGACGACATGCGAACGGACCGCCCTGGCTGCTCGGGCATCGTGCTCGGGACCGTCGTGGGCACGTTCTTGTGGGTCGTCATCGTCGGGCTGCTGCTGCTGCTCACCGGCTGCGCCAAGACCGAGCGCGAAGGGCGCACCGTGCGCCGCTGGTCAGAGCAAGGCGAACAGGGCGGAGTGCCGTTCAGCAAGACCGGCGAAGAAACCAGCCAGGTGAGCGAGACGACCAAGACCGGCGTTGACCCTCAGGCCCTAGCCGCCGTCGTCACGACTGCTGTGCGCGCAGCGATGGCGGCGGGAACCGGCGGGCTTGGCTTCGGCATCCCCGAAGCCGTCGCCGGGATCGCGACGGCAGGCGCCGGCATCGCCGCGCTGCTGCAATCGCGCAAGGCCGCGCGCAAGCAGACCGAGGCCGATGTCGCCTGGGACGCCGAGCGCGAGGCGCAGATCAAAGCCGCCCTGATGACCCCACCACCCAAGGGAACCACATGAGCAAGCTCGACGACGACCTCAAGATTCACGTGCGCCGCAACCTCATCGTCTGGATGAACTACGCCGCCACATTCCTCGCCGGTGCTGCGGTGGGCGTCCTCACCGCGATCGCGTTCGGATGACGCCGTGACGACGTCATTTCCCACAGGGCTAGACGCCTTCACCAACCCAACGGCCGCGGATAATCTCGGCACGTCGGTCGGTGGCCGAACGCATAGCGCCATGCACGCCGACACCGCCGACGCGATCGAGGCGTTGCAGGCCAAGGTGGGCGTGGACAGCAGTGCTGTGGCGACGTCGCTGGACAGCAAGCACGCGACGCACATCGCCGCCACCACCGCGCATGGCATCACGGCGTTCGGCGCCACGCTGGTCGACGATGCCAATGCCGCTGCGGCGCAGGCAACGCTGGGCCTTGGCACTGCCGCCGTGACCAACACCGGCACGGGCGCGGCAAATACGATTCTCGGCAACGATGCGCGGCTGACCGACGCACGCACGCCCGCCGCGCACAACCATAGCGCGGCCGAGCTGACATCGGGAACCGTGCCCGACGCGCGCATGCCGGCGCTCACGGGCGACGTGACCACCGTGGCCGGCGCGGTCGCGACGACGATTGCCACCGCCGCCGTCACCCTCGCGAAGATGGCGAACGTCGCCACGGCGACCGTCATCGGTCGCAACACCGCCGGCACCGGCGTCCCCGAGGCTCTGACCACCCTGCCAACCGGCGTGATGCCCGCTCACACGGGCGACGTGACCAGCGCGGCCGGATCGCTGGCGCTGACGATCGCCGCCAGCGCCGTCACCGACGCCAAGGTCGCCGCCGCCAACAAAGACGGCGCCGCAGCAACCGCATCCATGCGCACACTCGGCTCGGGAGCGGCGCAGGCTGCGGCCGGCAACGACTCGCGCTTCACGGACGCGCGCACGCCAACGGCACACCAGTCGACGCACGCCCCCGATGGCGCCGACGCGCTGCCGTGGACCACGATTCACGGGCGCGGCACGACCGCAGCGAAGCCGGCAGCGGCAGCTGCGAACGCCGGCTACCTCTACTTCGACACGACCCTGGCGAAAATGCAGCGGTCAACCGGCGCCGCCTGGGAAGACGTGGCCGAGGCTGGTAGCGGCGGATCGGTGCCAACCGGGACCGGCTTCCGCCACGTGACCGCCGGAGCGGAGGACGCAGCGGCGGCGCTGGTGGTCAACGCAGACGTCGCCGCAGCCGCTGCCATCGCTTTCTCGAAACTCGCTAACGTCAGCGCGACCGACAAGGTCCTGGGTCGCTCGACCGCCGGCGCGGGCGCGATCGAAGAAATCGACTGCACCGCAGCGGGTCGTGCGCTCATCGCCGCTGTTGACGCAGCGGCACAGCGCGTGGTGACGGGCGCGTCGAAGATCGCCGACATCCAGGAGTTTATCGCCAGCGGCACATGGACCAAGCCGACCGGCGCGCTCAAAGTGCTCGTCGAGATTTTCGGCGGCGGTGGCGGCGGTGGTACCGGTCGGCGCGGCGCCACGGCAACGCAATGCGGCGGCGGTGGCGCTGGCGGTGGCGCCACGCGCAATGAAATATGGCTCGACGCGGCAGATCTTGCCGCAACCGAAACCGTCGCCATTGGCGCGGGCGGGGCCGGGCGCGCTGCGAACATCGTCGATAGCACCGACGGACAAATCGGCACGGCCGGTACCCAATCCACCTTCGGCTCGTGGGTGCGCGCCAACGGCGGCAGCGCGGGCGGCGGCGGTACGGCGGTGGCCGGCGGCGGCGGCGGCACCGGAGGAACGGTCGCGCTCTTTGGCACCGGCAACGGCGGCGCGGGAAGCGCAGCCGCCAGCGGTGCCGCTGCTGGGTTCACTATACGGAACCCCGGCGCGGGCGGCGGCGGCGGCGCAATTACAGCAGGCAACGCGGTCAACAACGGCGGCCTTGGCGGCGCGGCCTCAGCGATCCGTCAAGGAGCCACGTCGACCAGC
>JACDEC010000379.1 GCA_013816645.1 Planctomycetota bacterium | reverse complement strand
AGCCATAGGCGGCCACGGGTTTAGCCTCTGCGCGCCATGACCTCCGCCGCGCCGCAACCGCTCGCCAATCCCCTGTCGTACCTCAACGGCGAATGGAAACCGCTCGGGGAGTGTCTGGTCCCGATCAACACCCACGCGTTGCAGTACGGCACCGGATGCTTCGAAGGGATCCGCGGCTATTGGAGTGGCACGCGCCTCAACCTGCTGCTGCTGCGCCAGCACTTCGCGCGTCTGCATCGCAACGCCGGCATGCTGCTGATGTCCTGTCCGTCGGTCGACGAGATGATCGCCATCGCCCGCGACTGCGTCGCGCGCAATGCGCCCACGCAGAACGTCTACCTGCGCCCGGTGGTGTTCAAGCGCGGCACCAGCCTCGGGCCGGTGCTGGTCAATGTCGCCGATGGCTACATGTGCTACCTGCAGGCGCTCGGCGACTATCTCGACACCAGCAAGGGCCTCAACGTGTGCGTGTCCTCGTGGCGTCGTCTCGCCGACAACGCGATCCCGACGCGTTCCAAGGCGACCGGCGGCTACCTCAACAGCGCCCTGGCCAAGAGCGAAGCGGTGCTCAACGGCTTCGACGAGGCCATCTTCCTCAACGATCGCAACCAGGTCTGCGAGGGTTCGGCCGAGAACATCTTCCTGGTGCGCGACGGCGTGCTGGTCACGCCCGACCGGACCGCGGACATCCTCGAAGGCATCACCCGTCAGGCGATCCTGCAACTCGCACAGGATCTCGGCATCCCGGTGCAGGAGCGCGCGGTGGCGCGCACCGAGTTGTACCACGCCGACGAGATCTTCCTGACCGGCACCGGCTGCCAGGTCAGCTGGGTCAAGAGCATCGACAAGCGCCAGGTCGGCGCCGGCGCGCGGGGGCCACTCACCGCGAAGATCCAGACCGCGTACGAGAACGCGGTCTACGGTCGCGAGCCCACGTACGCGGAGTGGCTGACCGCGGTCTGACCCCCGGCCCCTATTCCCCGACCCCCGGCCCCCCCAGATCCTTGTTCATCGCGTCGAGCGCGGCCCGCGCCGCTCCCGCCCAGTCGCTGGTCCGCGCCGCCTGCCAGGCCGCGATGATCCCGCGACTCGAGTTGACGATCACGCCGCGCCCATCGGGACGCCTGCCCGCCAGCGCATCGGCGGCGCTGCCGCCCTGGGCGCCGTAACCAGGCACGAGGAACACGGTGTCGGGCATTAGTGTACGCAGGTGCCGCGCCTGCGCGGGATACGTGGCGCCGACCACCGCGCCGACGTCGCTGAGTCCGCACGATCCGCGGCGTGCCGCGCCCCATCCGGCGACCAGCCGCGCCATCGCGTCCATGACCGTGCCCTGGCCGAGGGCGAGATCCTGGAGGTCGCCGCTCGATGGGTTCGAAGTCTTGACCAGCACGAAGACGCCGGTTCCGGCCGCACCCAGGAACGGCTTCACGCCGTCGCCGCCGAGGTAGCCGTTTATGGTCAGCCAATCGCCGCACATGCCGGGCACCGGCGATCCGCGCAGACCCGGCGCGGATCCGAGGAATGCCTGCTGGTAATGCTCGGCGGTGGAGCCGATATCGCCACGCTTGGCGTCGATGATGACCGGGATGCCCAGCGAGCGGGCATGCGCCACGGTGTCGGCCAGGGACTGCCAGCCGGCTGGACCGTAGGCCTCGTAGCAGGCGACCTGCGGCTTGACCGCGGCGCAGTGACCGGCGATCGCATCGAGCAAGCCGCGATTGAAAGCGGTGAAGGCGGCCGCGACCGCCGCGGCGGTGTCGCCATGATCGCGCAGCGCCGCTTCGACCAGCACGGGTGGCAGCAGCGACGGACGCGGATCGAGGCCGACGCAGGCCAGGGAACGGGTGCGATCGATGGCGGCCTGGAGGGCGTCGGCGGCGTGCATGCGCTCGCACTCTCCGGCCCGGCGGGCTCCGTCCAGAGCGGGCCGGTCATCAGGCGCGAGCGCGCAGGCCTTCGCGCACGGCGCTCTCGACGACGGTGGCTGCCAGGCCCGAGGGCCCCGGTCGGCCATCGCCATCGACGCAGGCCAGCAGGCAGACGAACCCGGCGCTGCGCGATTCCGGGAAGGCCAGCCAGCGGCAGCCAGTCAGCGGTTCCAGCGATTGGAGCCGCGTCCGGCAACGACGCAGGTCTGGCCAGGCGACGGTCGGCCTGCGCACGGTGCGCGCCCAGGAATGGCGTGGAGCGTCGAGGCGGTAGCTGAGCCCATCGGATCGCCGTTCGACCAGCAGTTGGAAGGTGGTGTCGGGGAACAGCCCGGCCAGCGCCCATACCGGCAGATCGTCGGGTTCGTGCACGGTGGTGAAGGCGTCGGTGGCGTGCCCGCAGCGGCGATCCCAGGCGATGCTGGCGAGGTCGCCGAGCAACCCGATCGCGAATCCGTCACGCGCCGCGAGTCGGGCGCGCACCGCCACGACCTGGGCGATCTGGGCGTCGCGCTCGGCGTCGGGTTGCGCGCTCTGCTCGATCAGGGCCTGCAGGTCGTCGGCAACGGCGTCGCAGCTGCGTTGTTGCCAGTCGCTACCGCGCTGACGCTGGTCGCGGATCACCTGGTGCACGCGCAGCATCAGCCGGAAGGCCGGCTCGCCCGGCCATTCAGAGAAATCGCCGGCCTCGGCAGCGCCGATCAGCAGTTGCGCATGAGCCAGCGCGACGTCCGGGTTGCACGCCACGGCGATGGCCAGCAGACCGTCGGCGTCGATATGGTCGTTGGCCACACGCGCGAAACCAGCGAGCCACCGCGCACTATCCGCGGCCGCGCGCAGCAGGATGCCGGTGCTGGTGTCATCGGCCAACTCGGGTGGCGCAGCCGGAGCGTCGCGCCAATGACTGTAAACCGCGTCCGCACCGCTTCCTGTGCAGTCGACCGCCAAGGTTCGCTGCGGAGGAGCCATGTCCGGTGCGAGGAACAGCGGACGGATCATGGGCATACGCCGCAGCAAGACGGCGATCCGTGATCTTGCTGTCTTTGCGACGACTTCCGGACTTCCGGACTCCCGGACCTCCGGACCGTGGCAATCCCCTTCACCGCTGCGGCGAGGCTGGCAGGCGGGCGAGCGCGTCGCGCGCCTGGCCAGCGAAGGCCCCACCGCCTGCGGCGACCGCGCCGTAGACCTTGCGGGCCTGCTCCGCGCGTCCGTCGGCGGCGAGGCTGGCGGCGACCAGGAACAAGGCTTCGGACGCCTGGGGACTGCTGCTGTGCACCTTCGACAAGGGTGCGATCGCCTCGCGCGCCCGCCCTGCGGCGAGCAGCAAGCGGCCGTACTCGATGTTGATCTCGTCGCTGACCAGTTCCGGCTCCAGCCCGGCGATGACCCCGAGCGCGGTCCGCACCTGTCCCTGCGCGCGCATCAACCGCAGTTCCTCGGGCAGCGCCTGCGCCGCCACCGGCGTACCGCGCAGTCGCAGGTACAGTTCGCGCGCGGTCATCAGCTCACCAGCGCGCACCGCTGTGCGGGCCTGTTCGAGGACCTTCGGCGCCTGGTGCGGCGCGATCGGACCCAGATGCGGCTGCGCGGGCGGCTGACCGGCGACGCGCTCGGGAGCGGCTGTCGCCGGCTCGAGTGGCGCTGTGGTCGGCGCCTGCGTGCCGCTCTTCTGGGCTGGCGCGGTGGATGTGTCGTCGAGCCGCGAGCGCGCGCGGTCCTTCGACCAGCTCGGCGACGTGGATGGCTCGCGCGCCTTGCGCGCAGCGACTTCGCGGTCGGTGCCGCCGCTGGTCAGGATCTCCTCGTCGGCGGGCGCAGCTGTGGTCGCTGGACGGGGCTGTTCGCTGAGCGCATTGGGCGCGACGATGTCCGGGCGGGTGCTGAGCGCGGGCGGCTCGGTGGCGGCGAGGGGGCTGCCGGTCGGTTGCTCGCTGCCCGTTGCCGGCTGGTCGCTGCCGGCAGGCGGGAGGGCGCGCATCGCCGCGGCGCCCTCGGTTTAGGCTGCC
>JACDEC010000378.1 GCA_013816645.1 Planctomycetota bacterium | reverse complement strand
CCCCAGGCCTGGGCGATCAGCGCTTCCGACCACAGCGCCAGCGGCGGGCTGGTCGAGGTGCGCTGCGCGTCGAGCACCCGCACGTAGCTGGCCTCGGGGACCTTGTCGGGAACCAGGCTGAAGGCGTCGGGGTGGCTCGGTGCGATCAGGTAGGGATTCTGGCCGGCGGTGATCTGGTGGCCTTCGAGCACACCGCGATCCGCCGCCGGGGCGGGGGCGAAGGACGGCGCGACCAGCTGCATCGCCAGGGCCACGGCGCCGACCCAGGCCAAGGTCATGGAGCCGCCGACCCGGCGCCGCACCGCCATCACGCCCAGGACGTAGAGTCCGGCGATGCACATGCCGACCATGGCGAACATCGCGGGGTTGGCGGTCGGACCACCGTCGATGCGCGACAGGAACCAGGTCGCGGCGACCATAGCTACGCCAGCCGGGCCGAGGATCGCCAACGGCGAGCGCGCATCGCGATCCTGGGCCGCGGCGACGATCCGTTCGCGGAGGCTGAACCAGGCGACCCAGGCGAAGCCCGAGACGTAGATCAGCATCAGTGGAGCGACCCAGCGATGCTCGCTGCACCAACCGACATAGAGACCGAGGCAGGCCCAGCCCGCGCACAGCAGTTCGGGCACGCCGGAAGCGGAACTCGCTTTGTAGCTGCCCTTGCCGAAGCCGCGCTTGGGCGTGCGCACGAACGCCGATTGGCGCCCGATCAGCGCTTCCCACACCGCGATGGTGTTGGAGATGGCGATGCCGGTACCGATCCCGGCCAACGCCGGCAGGACCTTCAGCCGTTTCCAGCCGGATCGGCCGACCAGCACCCACTGGCTGACCGCGTAGAGCAGGATCGGCGCGCCAGCGCCGATCACGAAGCCGAGCAGGCCGAACATCAGCATCCATGACGGCACATGCCGGGCGAGCAGCAGGGCGGGCGGCGCGGCGATCAGGCTGATCAGGATCAGCGGATGCACGAGATAGTGGGTCATGTGCAGCGTCGCGCAGATTTTGGCGTGCACGCTCCAGGCAGAACGCCAGACCTGCGGCAACAGCTTGCAGGCCGTCTGGATCGAACCCTTGGCCCAACGGAACTGCTGGCTGCGCCAGGCGCTGAGCGTCGCCGGCACTTCACCGGGCACCGCCAGGTCGAGCCGGTAGGTGCACCGCCAGCCCTTGAGCTGGACGCGGTAGCTGAGATCCATGTCCTCGGTCAGCGTGTCGTGCTCCCAGCCGCCGCCGGCTTCGATCGCCGAGCGACGCCACAGGCCGCAGGTGCCGTTGAAGTTCATCGCCAGCCCGGACCAGGCGCGAGCGCCCTGCTCGATGCCGAAATGACCATCGATGCCCAGGGCCTGGGCGCGGGTGAGCACGTTCTCGTCGCGGTTGACGTGATCCCACCGACCCTGAACCAGCGCCAGTCCAGGGTCGCTGAGCAGCGGCTTGATCGCCAGGCGCAGGAAGTCCGGATTGGGGATGAAGTCGGCGTCGAAGATGGCGATGTAGGGAGCGTCGCAGGCGTTCATACCCGCTTCGAGCGCGCCAGCCTTGTATCCCGTGCGATCGTGGCGGTGCAGGCTGACGGCATCGATCCCGGTCGCGCGCAGGGCGGCGATCGCCACTTGGCCGATCGCGACGCTGTCGTCGGTGCTGTCGTCGAGCAGTTGGATGATCAATCGGTCCTTGGGCCAATCGAGACGCCCAATCGCTTCGACGAGACGGACGACGACGTCGCGCTCGTTGAACACCGGCAACTGGACCAGCACCCGTGGCAGGTCGGCGTCGGCAGGGAGGGGGCGAGCCGACTCCTCATCAGCTAGGCGATGGGCGTCGCGACGATGGCGGAGGAACAGCGCGAGCAGCCAAAGGCTGTGGACGCCGTAACCCGCGAGAATCGTGACGGCGAGGCCGTACACCACCGCGGACAGGTAGCTGATGACGATGAGGATGCTCATGGAGGATGCGCCGCGCCCAGGGGTATCGCCTTCGAGGTCGAAACGAATACCGTAGGCGCCAATCTGGGCAGCGCAATCACGGCGACGGCGGCAGTGTGCCGGCTCCCCAGAACGGACAATCGAGCGAGCTGACGGGTTCTACATCCGTCTCGCCGGTGAAACCCACGGCTGGTCCGAGCTCTCGCGCAGCCGCATCTGCAATGCTGGCAACACCGGGACCAAGACGTCGACGATGTTGGCCCATGGCGCGACGATTCGCGATGGCCGTGCGCGCGCGTCGCGATGCGAACCGCGGAAGATCCCGGCGGCGATGTGCGCGCGGAAGCGGTCGCCGCGCGATGGAACCGGGCGTGCGCATACCGCACGAATGTCGCCAGCGCCAGAGCTGCCGCGTGCATCCCTGCTCGGGGATACGGACTTGTTGCACTGTCTCTCCCGGGACGTGATGATCCGCGTGTGACAGCCGGAACATCGCTCCTCCAGCGATCCTCCATCCACAGCGCGGGCCCGGTTCCCGCCTTGGATTCCGGCGAGCGCACCCCGCGCACCAAGCGCTTCAACAGCCAAACGATGCGTGCGCTGTCGGCTCCTGCCGCCGGCGCGCGCGTTGCATGTGGAAGCTTGCGGCCAGTCGGCCGTTGGCCTGATCCGTGTCTGGTAACGTCCTCACGAGGAACGAGCCAATGAACGAACGTGGACCCCTGGCCGCCGACGCCCTCATCGGGTACCTGACCACCTGTGGCGGGAGCGACAGCTTCCAGCACTGGGATGCGAAGGGACAGCCCGACTTGGAGTCGTCGCGACGGCTGGCCGAACGCTTGCGCGCCCTGCTCGGAGACCGCCTGGGCGTCGTCGCCAGCGTCGAGCAGTCGTTCAACCGCGTGACGCTCAGTCTCGTCCTCGAAACGGCCAAGCTCTAGTCGAGCCGTAGCCGCGTCAGACCTCCGCCTCGCCGATGCTCGGCGAGCGCCGAGACTCACCCGCCTCCATCGTCCCCAGCAGCCCGACGCACCGCGTCGGGCTGCGTCGTTGAAAGCCATCGAGTGCGAGGGGTCGGCTAAGCCCACTGCGGCGCGACGCAAGCCGTCTCCGTGAACGCGAATGCGCTGGTGGTGCGCACGGCGAGCCTCTACGCGGCGTCGTCGCAACGCCCTTGCGCCGAGCACGTCGCGTTTAAGCTGCCGACCCCCGCCGTGCGTTGCCCCTATTGCCAGCAAGATGACGACCGCGTGATCGATTCGCGCGCGACCGATGACGGTACCGCCATCCGGCGGCGGCGGGTATGCAACCAGTGCGCGAAGCGCTTCACCACCTACGAGCGCGTCGAAGGCGAAGAATCCCTGCGGGTGATCAAGAAGGACGCGTCGATCGAAGTCTTCGACCGCCGCAAGATCCTGCGCGGCATGCTGATCGCGACCGAGAAGCGTCCGGTGTCGTCCGAGGACCTCGAAGCCGCGGTCAACCGCATCCATCATCGGCTGCTCAGCGAAGGCGAGCGTGAGATCCAGTCGACGGCGATCGGCCAGCAGGTCATGGACGAGCTGCGCCAGCTCGACCAGGTCGCCTACGTGCGCTTCGCCTCGGTCTACCGCCAGTTCAAGGACCTCGACGACTTCATGAGCGAGCTGCGCCGGGTGATCGGCGAGCCGCCAGCGCGCAAGCCGCAGCCATGAAGCCAGCCCTGGTGATCAAGCGCGATGGCCAGTCGGTGCCGTTCGAGCCGCCGCGCATCGCCTCGGCCATCGCTCAGGCCCAGCGCGCGGTCGGACTCGACGACCAGGGGCTCGCCGACGAGCTCGCCCGCGTCGTCCTCGAGCACATCGAACGCGTCAGCGACACGCCGAGCCTGGGGATCGAGGAGATCCAGGACGCGGTGGTGCACGTGCTCCAGGAGAGCGGCAACTACGACGTCGCCCTGGCCTATTGCCGCTACCGCGATGCGCGCGAACGCTTCCGCCGCTCGCGCCGCGTGCTCGGCGAGGAGCGCGCCGCGC
>JACDEC010000032.1 GCA_013816645.1 Planctomycetota bacterium | reverse complement strand
GTACGAACTGTGGATCGACGGCGCGCGCTGCGGCCGCGGCCCCGAGCGCGGGGACCGCACGATCTGGCACTTCGAGACCTACGATCTCGAACTCGCTGCCGGCGAGCACCTGCTGACCGCGCGCACCTGGTGGCTGGGCATGGATGCGACCTCGCCCTACGCCCAGGTGACCATCCGTCCCGGTTTCGTGTGCGCGGCCGAGGATCTCGAGCCAGGCGTGGTCAACACCGGCTTCGCGCCCTGGCAGGTCAAGCGGCTCGACGGCTACGGCTGGGTGCCAGCCGAGATGACCTGGGCGACCGGGGTCAAGGTCGCGCTCGATGCGGCGCGGTTTCCGTGGGGTTGGCAGCGCGGCGACGGCGACGGTTGGGCGACCCCGCACACACTGACCTGGGCCGGCAACGAGCACGAGGTCGTCGACCACGACTTGCGCTGGTACCTGCGTCCCGCCGAACTGCCGGCGATGCGCGACGAGCCCTGCGCGCCAGGACGGATCCGCCACCTCGCCGCGATCCCGTCGCTGGCGGTGCGCGACCTCGCCGTCGATCCGGCGGCGCATCGCGTTGAGGAAGCGGCGAGCTGGCAGGCGATGCTCACCAGCGGCGCGCCGGCGCAGGTCCCGGCGCATGCGCTGCGCCGGGTGATCGTCGATCTCGACGACTACGTCTGCGGCTACCTGGAACTCGACGTGCGCGGCGGGGCTGGCGCCGAGCTCCAGGTGAACTGGGCTGAGAGCCTCTACGACCAGCCCGGGTATCGCGGCGTGAAGGGCCACCGCGACCAGGTCGACGGCAAGTTCTTCTACGGCACCGGCGACCGCTTTCGCCTCGACGGCGAGGCGCGCACCCTCGCCGGCCTGTGGTGGCAGGCGGGACGCTTCCTCGAGATCCTGGTCGCCACCGGCGACCAGGATCTCGAAGTGCGCGCCGTGCGCCTGCGGCGCACGGGCTATCCGCTGGTCCAGCGCGGCGCCTTCGCCTGCAGCGACCCGCGTCACGAGCGCCTGCGTCCGCTGCTGTGGCGCACCCTCGAAGCCTGCGCGCACGAGACCTTCATCGACTGCCCGTACTACGAGCAGCTCCAATACGTCGCCGACACCCGCATCGAGGCGCTCGCCACCTACGCGGTCAGCGGCGACGGGCGCCTGGCGCGCAAGGCGATCGCCGCCTTCCAGCGCAGCCAGCTGCCCAACGGCCTGCTGCAGTCGCGCTGGCCGCACGAGCGCCGGCAGATCCTCAGCACCTTCAGCCTGTGGTGGATCGGCATGCTCCACGACCGCGCCTGGTGGAGCGACGACCGCGGCTTCGTGCGCGAGCAGTTGGCGACGATGCGCACGGTCCTTGATCACTTCCTGCGCCACGTCGGCGACGACGGCCTGCTCGAGAGCCCGCGCGGCTGGGCGTTCATCGACTGGTGCCCGGAGTGGACCCACGCGGTGCCGCCCGGTGGCGAGCAGGGCGGACGCAGCGCGGTGTTCGCCTGGTTGCTGGTATGGATGCTGCGCCTGGCGGCCGAACTCGAGGACGCCTGCGGCGAGCCCGAGTGCGCGGCGTTGTGGCGCCGCCGCGGGGCGGAGCTCGCCGCGGCGACCGATGCGGCATTCTGGGACGAATCGCGGGCACTGTACGCCGACGACCGCGCGCGCAGCGGCTGGAGCGAGCACGCCCAGATCCTGGCCCTGCTCTCGCACGGCGTCCCGGCGCAACGCGTCGAACGGTTGCGCGCCGGTCTGCTCGACGCGCAGGGTCTTGTGCGCAGCACCTGGTTCTTCGCGCACTACCTCTGCGAGGCGCTGGCCGAGGCCGGGCGCGTCGACCGGTTGTTGGCGACCATCGAGCCCTGGCTCGGCCTGCCCGACCAGGGCTTCCTCACCGTGCCCGAGCGCCCAGAACCCAGCCGCTCGGATTGCCACGCCTGGTCGGCGCACCCGCTCTACCAGCTCAATGTCAACGTGCTCGGGATCCGCCCGGGATCGCCCGGTTTCGCCAGCGTCGACCTGCGCCCGGATCTCGGCGGTCTGACCTGGGCGCGCGGCAGCGTGCCGCACCGGCTCGGTCCGATCAGCGTGGAGCTCGAGCGTGGCGCGGACGGCGTGGCCTGCACCGTCACCGTGCCCGATGGCCTGGTCGGGCGCATCGCCGTCGGATCCGGCTGGCGCACCCTGCCGCCCGGCCATTCCCACTTCGTCCTCTGATCGCCTGCGCCTCGGCGACGGTCAGGGCAGCAGGCGGATCTCCTTCAGGCCGGGCTTGTTGATGCCGGCGGTGGCAACCACCCGGATCTTGTCGATCGGGCTGATCCCGGCGGGCACCGGGACCACCAGCACGCTGGACGCCGGGAAGTCGCCGAACGCGATCCGCGCGGGGTCGTCGTTGAATTGCACATAGCCCGCGGTGAAGGTGTCCTCACCGCCACCCTTGTTGCGCTGGTACAGCAGGATGGCGCTGGTGCGGATCGGCTGGGAGTAGGTGAGCACGACCTCGCCTTTGCCACGCTTAAAATTCGCCCAGGTCTCCAGGTCGTCATCATTGGCTGCGGAGGGATCGTCAGCGGTGCTCCCGGTGGTGCTGCCTTTCACGGTGATGGCCTTGGCGAGCTTATCGGGCAACTCGTCAGCGGGGATCACCTGCATGACCAGCTTGCCGATCGGCTTGCCGAGCAGGTCGGTGGCTTGCGGTTCGGTCCAGATGGTCCGCCATGCACCGCTGCGCACCTGATCCAGGCGCGCCTTCACGGCCAGCGCGCCATCGAGATCGCCTTTACGCGTTTCCGCTTCCATCTCGCGCTGGAGTGTCGCCGCCAGCTTCTCCTCTTCGCGCTGCAGCGCCTGGAGGAAGCTCTGCATGGCCTTGCTGGCGGCGGCGTCCGCAGCCTCGACGGCCTTGGCGGCGTTGGCCGGGAGCGGAGGGATTGCGACGTCGGCGGCCATCGCCTGGCTGAACAGCAGCAAGGTCGCAAATACGCAGCGCATTCGAATCTCCGGTCACGCAGAGCATGCGCGATCCGCGACGTGCGCCAGATGCGGCCCCTGTGGGCGATCCCTACACCCGGCAGCAGGGGTAGGCGGGGGCCGTCCGCAGTGGCATTCGGCTTTGCCTGCGACTGCGGCCCGACCTAACCTACGCACGATGTCAGGATCCACCCCTGGGCGAGCGGAGGACCGCCGGTCCGCGCGCATGCTGCGCTACCATCGGCGCAATGCTCGGCTGACCTGGACGGTTGGCATCTCGGCCCTGGTCGCGCTCGGCCTGGGCGGCGCCCTCGTCGCCGAGAAGGCCAAGGAGCGCACGCGCTGGCAGGTCGTGTACCGCGAGGACTTCACGCGGGCGACGACCGAGTCGCTGGCGGCGACCTGGGCCGTCACCTTCCTGCCCTGGGCCACTTCGCAGTTGATGCCGGCGCCGGTCGGGCACGGACGCTTCGCGGTGCGCGACGGAGCCCTCCACATCCTCGGCGACAACGGCTACACCGATCTCGCCTATCGTGGCGACCTGCTCGGCGGGGTGCGCGTCGAATGGGACTACCTCGCGCGCAAGGAGAACCTCAACTTCAACTGCTTCATCGGCGGGGCCAACCGCTGGGGCACCGGTTACACATTCCACGTCGGATCGTGGTCGAATCCGTCCTTCGTCTGCTTGACCCAAGGCAAGGAATACGAGGTCCTCGACTGCACCTACCTCGCCCAGCCGATGCAGGCGGGGCGTCGCTACCGCTTCGTGCTCGAGAAGGAGGAGCAGCGCCTGCGCCTGCAGATCGACGGCCAGGTCGTGCTCGAGGACGAACTCCCATCCGACGCCTACGGCGAGACCGCGAATACTTTCGGCTTCGACTGCACCGGCCTCAACGAGATGGTCATCGACAACGTCGTCGTCGCCCACAAGCCGATGGCCCAACGGGTCTCGCCCCTGGCGGTGGCGGATCGCCTCACCCAGGTCGGCCAGCACGAGCAGGCCCGCGCGCAGTACCGCGACATCGTCCGCACCTTCCCCGATGGCGACCTCGCCGTGCTCGCCGCCTTCCGCGGCGCGGTGTGCGCTGGCCGGCTCGGCGACGATGCGATCTGCGCCAGCGAACTCGAGGCGTGGCTGGCGACGCATGGCGAGCACCAGGCGGCGCCCTACGCCCTGCACGAGTTGACCGAAGTCACCCGGCGCCAGGGAGACGCCGCGCGGGTGCGCGCATTGCGCGAACGCCTCGCCTCGTGGCGCGGTCATCCCGTGCTCGCCGCGGTCCTGCGCGGTATCGCGTCCGAGCACCTGTCCGAGGTCGCGCCTGGCCGGGCCAAGCGCGTCGGCGACCGCGACTATCCCGCGGACACCGTGGCGACCGTCAAGGCGACCATCGCCGCTCTGCAGGGTTGGGCCGAGCGCTACGGCTTGGAATGGTGGAAGAACGACTACGCGGAGCGCGCCTCGTTCGTCCTGCTGAACTTCGCCGAGTACGACTACATCATCGACCGCTTCGTGCCGTACTCGAACAACCACGGCGAGGCGCTCATGCAGATGGGCCGTTTCGCCGAGGTGCTCGCGGCCTTTCCGCCAGGGTCGTACGTGCGCGGCAGCGCGCTGATGGCCACCGCCCGCTACGACGAGTTGTTCACCGGCAGCTATCCGCTGTGGTTGGAATGGCAGGCCCGCGCGGATGTCGGCCAGGTCGCCGAACTGCTCGACGGTGAGAGGATACCGGAGATGCGCCGCGCCTCGCTGCTGCTCGCCGGCCGCTTCGACGACGTGCTCGCGGAATTCCCCGACGACCGTCACGGCCGCGCTGAGGCGCTGCTCGGGCTCGGGCGCTCCGCCGAGGTCGAAGGGGTGAGCGACGATCCGACCATGCTCGCCCGGGCGCTGCTCGCCGGCGGACGGCTCGATGAACTGGAGACCAGCCATCCAAGCGCGTACGCCGAACTCTACCGCTGCGCCCTGGCGCGTTGGATCGCCGGAGAGCGTCCGCGCGCCCGCGCCCTGGTCGCGGCGATCGATGGCGGGGATGTGCCGTGCGGCATCGACGAGACGATGTTCGCCCGGCGGATGCTCGGTGGATTCCTCGATCTGCAGGCAGATCCCGCTATCGATCCAGCGACCGCTTTTGCCACGGTGCTCGCGCGTCCCCGCGGCGAGTACAAGCAGCGGATCTGGCACCTCGTGCGCTATGTCGTCGGCGAACTCGATGACACCGCGTTCCTCGCCCAGCCCTACCGCCACCTCGTCGACGAGCGCCTGGTGTTCGCTCAGGCGCTGCGCGCCGATTGCCGCGGCCAGGCTGCGGCAGCATTGGCGCTGTACCTCACCTATGTCGATGCTCCGGGGACCCCCAGTTCCAGCGCCCGTTTCGAGCGTGATTTCCTCGCTTGGCGGATCGCCGTCCTGTCGCCGTGACCGCTCGGCGCCGGTCGCGGGTGCCACGGTTCGCGCCGAGGGTCAACGCGGGGTTCGACTCGCGCCTGGATCCGGTGTAGGCTCGGTCATGGCCGAACTCACCCGCAAAGAATTGCTCGTCGCGTTGATCTCGGCCGGAGAGCATCCACGACTCTCGGGGCTCGACCTGTCGGGCCTGGATCTCACCGGGCTCGACCTGCACGGCACCGACCTCTCGAACTGCGATCTCTCGAACTGCGTCCTGCACCGCACCAACCTCGCGGGCGCCCGGCTGTCGCGGGCCAACCTCACCGAAGCCGACCTCACCAACGCCGTGCTCACCAAGGCGCAGCTCGACCGCGCGGTGCTCTTCAAGGCTCGCCTCGACCATGCCGACCTCACCGGCGCCGACGCTCCCGAGGCCTTCCTCAAGGGCGCGGACCTGTCCTACGCCATCGCCCAGGATTTCTTCCTCAAGCAGGCCAACCTCACCGACGCGATCTGCCGGCACGTCAACTTCCGCGGCGCCAACTTCACCGACGCGATCTACGAGAACGTCGACTTCGTCGGTTGCACCTTCTTCGGCGCGATCCAGGCGCCGAAGAGCCGGGCCAGCGGCGGCACCACCCGGCGCTACAAGAAGCCTGCGGCGAAGCCGGTCATCGACCCGAACGGCTGAACGGTTGATCAGCGCCGGTTGGCGATGGCGGGCGCCACAGCCGTGGCGAATGCGGGAATGGGTTGGAACGTGCGGTTCTGCGCCGAGGTGCGCGCCGCCAGGCACATCGCGGCGCTGAGCAGGCCGGCGTTGAGGTCGGCGTGCGAGCGGGCGCGGCCTCGCACCAGGTCGACGAAGTTCTGGGCCAGCACCTGGTCGCCGCCGCCGTGGCCGCTGCTGGCCTTGACCTCGACGCGGTCGACGCGCTGGTCGTGGTGGTGGATGACGCGGTACGAGTCGGTGTACCAGTCGAACTCGACGGTCCCGAGGTAGCCGGTGACGCGCGCGCCGCGCTGGCCGGCGGTACGGCGGCTGACGAAGTTCTGGCTGTAGGCGGCGTGCACGCCGTCGGCGTACATGATCAGCGCCGAGCCCGCGTCCTCGTTCTTGATCTCGCGGCTGAACGCGCAGCCGTGGTCGCCGGCGCCCATGCCGCCATTGTCGCCGCGCGCGGCCTGGTTGCGCGGGCTCTCCGGGCAGGTCAGCGTCTCGTCGCAGCGCGAGCAGATCAGGTCGTGCGGCTTGTCGCCGCCGTAGATCCGCTTGGTCACCGTCGCCGCGACCGCGGTCGGCGCCGAGCCCGCGAGCAGGTTGATGTAGTCGAAATCGTGGGTCGCCTTCTGCAGCCACAGCCCGCCCGCGCGATCGAAGTCGCGGTACCATTGGCCGAAGTAGACGCCGCCGTAGTTCACGTTGTTGAAGGCCTGGATCTGGTTGATCGCGCCGAGCGCGCCCGAGCGCACCACCGCGAGCACCGCGCGGAACAGCGGGGTGTAGCGCAGCGGGAACGACACCACCACCTGGTCCTCGCGTCCGCGCCAGGCGGCGGCCAGGCGCACGACCTCGTCGTCGGTGATCGCCACCGGCTTCTCGAGGAACAGCGGCGCGCCCAAGGGAGCCAGCGCGCAGGCGGCGTGGGTGTGCAGGTTGCACTGGGTGCCGACCAGCACGCCGTCGTAGCGACCGCCGGCGGCGACCAGCGCCTCCACCGAGGGGAAGTGCCTGGCCCCGCCCGAGGGCATCTTGGTGCGCCCGGCCACCGCGGGGTCGGGATCGGCGATCGCCGCGATCTCCATCTCGGGATCGAGGGCGAAGATCTCATTGAGGTCGCCGGCCATGCGGCCGCCCAGGCCGATTACTGCGAGACGAGGCATAGGGATTCCAGAGGTTTCGGAGTGAGTCAGAGGGTTGTGCTCAGCGCAGCGCGAACAACTGCGCGCTCGCAGGCGCCACGAGCAAGCCCCAGTAGAGGAGCCGCATCCTTCCGTGCTATTTGTAACATCTAAGCTATCCGCCTTGACTGCATCGATTGCATCAATACTTATTGCACCCCTGCGAGGTGACCCTGTTCAGATCCAAGCTCACTGCTGTGGTGTCTCTGCGTGGCGACGGCGGCATCGGTCGCCGCCGAACCGGGAGGGCTCCACGTCACCTACTTCGGCTCCACGACGTTATCCGGCCAGACCATCGTGGTGCCGCACCTCGCCGGCCCGCTGCGTTACGATTGGGGTGGTGGCAGCCCCGCCGCCGACATCGGCGTCGACTTCAGCGCGCGTTTCACTGGCAGGCTGGTCGCGGACTGGTCCGAGACCTATACCTTCACCCTCCATGTCGACGATGGCACCCGCATCTGGATCGACGGCGCGCTGGTGCACGACTAGTGGATCGCGACCCCGCCCTGGACATCGACCTTCTCGGTGGCGATGGAGGCCGGGCAGCAGGTGCCGATCGTGATCGAGTATTACGATACGCACTGGGCCACGAACCTCGCGCTCAGGTGGCAGAGCGAGCACACCCCGATCGAGGACATTCCCGCATCGCACCTGTACAGCGAGATGATCGAGGTCGGCGCGCCAGCTGAGACCTCGCCGACCGTAGCTGCGTTGTCGGCTCCGATCCCCCGTTCCTCGCGGATCTCGCCGGTCAGCATCGAAGGCGTGCGCCGCTGGGGCGATCTCGTCCTCGCCACCAGGAACATCCTCGGCGCGCTCACGGTGCAGGACATCAACGCCGGCCGCTTCCACCTCGACCTCCCGTTGACCCCCGTGCTCCCGACCCTGACGCTCCTGCGTACGACTGACGGCCAGTACGCAACCGGCCTGACCTCGTGGCTGCCGACCATCGTGGCAGATACCACCGAGAATGTCGAGCTGCGGCTGGGCGACTCGCTGCTGCTGGAAGCGTCCCGTCCGGGCACCGTCGAGATCGGCGAACTCGGATGCGGTCCCTCCGCCGTGGATGCTACCGAGGTCCGGATGCGGCAGCGCTTCCAGAAGCGATTCGACCACCCCGGCTATTTCCGCGTGGTCCAGAAGGATCGCCGCGGGGTGGTCGCCGGTGAGTTCGACGTCGCCGTCCTGAGCGTGGACCTCTCGGCGCCCGTCGCTTCGGAGATCGGCTTTCCCAAGGTCCTCTCACTCCCCAGTTCGACGCCGGAACGGATCGCACTCTCGGCCAACGACGCGACGCTGCTCGACGTCACCCACCTGCTCGCCGGCGACGACGCGTTCGCGCTGCTCGCCAAGCCGGTCCAGCGGGGGACGCCCGCCATCGTCGCCCGCGTCCGTTCGACCGGCGCGGTGCTGGGAATCCGCCCCATCGACGAGTTCACCATCACCAGCGACATCGTCACCGGCTACACCATCGCTCGCGATGAGTACGGCGTCGGCCGCGGGAAGTTCGGCTTCCGCATGATCCCCGTGGTCCCTTATACGGCGATCGAGGTCGAGTTCCTCGTGCCGGGAATAACGGTAGACGGCCTGTCGCGCTTCACCGTACCAGCGTCGGACGTGGGCAGCGACGGCCATTGGCAGGGCGACATGGTCGTCAACGGCTTCGGCGTCACTTGCCACCGCGTCCTGGTCACGCAGCCGTAGGCCGACGTGCGCAAGCTTCCCTTCATCGCCACCGTTGCGGCCGTCGTCCTGGCGGTCGCGGCCCCGTGGATCGCATCGATCGGGCGGGCGCCCGTGTCGGCCGCAGCCGCCGGGGCAGGAGACGGGCCGGCGACCGCAGTTCGGGAGCAGCGGGCCGCCGTTCCATCCCGAGCCGACAGCTGGGCCGATCGTTATCCCGAGTTCTTCGCCCAGCAGCCGGATCTCGATGCGGCGAACCAGCAGTTGACTGCCCTCGTCGAATCCGGATCGCGCGACACGCTCGACGTCCTGACCGCGATCGTCGAGACCAGGTCGCTGCCTCGACGGTGGCGCAACTATGCCGTCCAGCACCTGGGCCACGTCGCGCGCCTGGGCATGGACGGCGATGTCCTATCACCCCTGCGCAGCTACGCGACCCCGGACGCGGAGCCGGAAGTCCGCGACGTCGCGGTCTACACCATCGCGCTCATCGCCTCGACGTCCGGCGCCGGGGTGGCGTGGCGCGTGGCCGCGGACCGCGCCGTCGCCGGTGCGCTCGCCGCGACGGATCCGCTGGTGATCGAGTCCGGCATCCGCGGCTCGGTCCTGCTGGGCGACTCTGCCAACCTGCCCGTGATCGCCCGCTGGGCCGGGGATGCCACGCAGGCCTTGTTCGTGCGGCTGGCGGCGGTCGACGCCGTCGGCCTGCTCGGCTCGCGCGCAGTCGTGCCATTCCTGATCTCGGTGTTGCGCGATGCTCCCGACGCCGACGACGCTCATCCCATCCATGTGGCGTCGCTTCGCGCGATCTCCAGACTTTCCTCCCAGACCACCCCGACCTCGGGAGCTCCCAAATCATGAATAGAATCCTCTTCTTCGTCGTCCTGCTCGGGATGCTCGTCTCGGCGCAGGCGGCCGCCGCGACCAGCAGCCGCGGCGATCTCATCAACAACTCGGGCTGTTACGCCTCGATATCCGCCGACAAGGAGAAGATCTGCCTCGGCGAGTACTTCACCGCGACGGTGACCAACGCCGACGTGGTCGTCAGCGGGACGACGGCAGAATACACCGTCAAGAAGATCACCAAGTGCCCGTCGGTGACCTCGATCCAGATCACCCCGACATCGTCGGGGACCTGCACGGTCACGGTTGCGGGCGCGAGTGTGAGCGTCGTCGTGGTCAGCGGGCAGGCCGGACCCGGCGGCTGGACCGTGACCCGTTCCGGGGATCGGGACCTGCCGACGCACCGCCGGGACCCGTACGATCACGAGACCAGTTGGGCCTACATTCCGTTCAATGGTTGGATCCAGTTCCACCACGTGGGCACCATCAACTACAATTACATGAACGTCCACCACCCGGACCAGTGGCGCCCGTCCGAAAACGGGACCCGTTGCGACGAGTCCATTGAGAGGACCTGGGATTTCGAAGGGTCGTTGAGCCTTCCCAACATCCCTTACATTCCAATCGTGGTCAGCGGTTCCGTGACGCTGACCTTCAAGACCGCGATCGGTGGCGTGGGGATCCAGGAGCGCGTGTACCCGGTGGCGGCCACAGAATTCGTCGTCGACTCCCGGACGTCGTCACAGTGGCGCCACGCGAGCGATCCGCACGACGGGACGACGTGGAGCGTTTGGCGTAACCAGGCGTTTCAACCCTTCACCGAGTTGGCCGTGACCGTGCTCGGCGAGAACTGGCACAAGGAGGAGCAATGCTGCAAGTAGCTGCGCTGCTGCTCGCGGCGACCGCGCTGGTCGCCGCCGAGAGCGGCGTCGTGGATCGCATAGGCGCCTTCCTCACCGGGCAGGAGAACGCCACGGCCGAGTCGCGTTCCTATTTCGCCGATCCGGCGGCCCATGCCGCGAAGCAGATGGCCACCTACGTCAGCCTGGGGTGGATCCCGGAGTCCGCTGCCGCGGAATCGCTGCCGAAGGTCGCGCGCATCAACGCGATCTTCTACGGCCTCTTCGCGCGCGGCGAGAAGATATACGGGTCCGTCGACGAAGTGCGCCGCCTCGCCGAGGACCGCTCGCTTCCCGCAGGCGTTAGGAACGTGCTTCAGATCGTGGTATACGGGGAATCCGGGGACGCGAAGGCATTCGCAGAATACGCGCGGACGTACCCCTGTGCGCTCGACCTTCTGGCCGCGGTCGAATCACCGTATCGCATCGAAGCGATGCGCTACCTGCTCGCCCGGGCCTATGCGGACAAGATGGCGCTCGACCCCCAGTCGTTGGCGCGACGCGAGTTCCAGGATCCGTCGATGTTTTCGCCCGATCTCGCGCAGGTCGTCGCCGCCGGTTGGCGCCAGCTGTTCGTGATCTCTGCGCAGGCCGACGAGGACACCTGCAGAATCCTCGCCCGCGTCCTGGCATCCCTCGAAGTGCAGACTGTGGAGGTGTGCAACGCCTTCCGCGAGCGCTCCCCGCTCCACCTCGACATCTATGTCGCCGCGCTGTTCACTGAGCGCAAGGCGCGGCTCAGGGACGCGCTGATCGCCAAGGATGTCCTTCAGGCGAAGCACGTGTCCGCGGTGGCCAAGGCACTCAGCGCCGGCTGGATCGCCGAGGAGTGACCGTGACCGCGACCGGGACGGCACCGTGGCTTCCGCTTTGCCTGCTCATCGCGGGGGTGCAGCTCGCCGCCGTCGAGGATCTGGTGTTCGACCAGGCATCCGCCACGGTGACTCCGCCGATCGAGCAGGGGGGCACGCTCGTCTCCTTCGGCTTCATCGTCAATGCCGAAGCTGGAGTCGAGATCACCGACTACAGCCTGCCGTGCGCCTGCGTGACCGTCTCGGCTGACAAGGGCCGCTTCGCGCGCGAGGAGCGTGGCCAGCTGGATGTGTATCTCGACTTCGAGGACCGGGTCGGCGCCATCGAGAAGCGGATCGCGGTTTTCACCAGGCGCGACGGGGTGGCGGCCCTGGCGAAGCAGACCCTCACCATCCGTGCCGACGTCCAGTCTCCGCTGGCGTTCTCCGCCGACGCGCTGACCTGGCCATCGAGGTCGGATGCCGAAGCCAAGACGGTGGTGGTGCGGCCGAAGCCTGGCTTCGCGGTCTCCGACTTGTCCCTGCTCGAACCCGAGCGGTGCAAATACATCTCGGTGACCTCGCGCACCATCGACGACGCGCTCGAGATCCGGGTGCGCCCTGAATCGACCGACCGGAAGGCTTTGTCCTACAGCGGTGAGAACGGGCTGCGGCTCGTCTACCTGGTCGAGTACGCCTATGGCGACAAGAAGGTGAAGAAGCGTCAGCGGTTGCTGGTATCCGTCGCCATGGATCGATCCTGACCAGTTCGCGGGGTCGAGGGCCAGCAGGCTACTTCAGCGCGAACAACCGCGCGCTGGTGCGCACGGGCAGGGTGACGACCAGGTTTCCATTCGCGGCGCTCCAGCGCTGGTTGCAGGGAGCGTTGGCGGGGTAGAGCAGTTCGACCGCGACCTCGCGGCCGACCAGGTGGGCGATCGGCAGGGACTGGGTCTCGCTGCTGTCCTCGAGGCGCCAGACCGCGAGGTAGTCGATGGCTTCGCCGCGCAGGCCGATGGCTGCCCAGCCGTCGCCGAACACCGGGGTGCCGATCGGCCAGTACGGCACCATCGCCGGGATCGCGGCGCGGATGCGCTTGTAGCAGGCGATGCCCTCGGCGACCATGGCGCGCGCGTCGGGTCCCAATTCGGCGAGGTGGCCGCTCTGGTGGATGCGGCCGAGCAGGGCGTTGACCATGTTGACCGCGGCGGTCTCGCGGTCGGCGTCGCGCAGGGGGTAGGACCACACCGCGTTCTGCTCGGGGGTCACGCCGCTGGGCGTCGACGCGGCGACGATGGCGTTCTTGCGGTAGTCCATCTGGTCGCTGGAGGACTGGATGCTGTGGCGCGCGAGCAGCGCGTAGTCCATGCGCATGCCGCCGCTCGAGCAGTTCTCGATCACCAGGTCGGGGTGGCGCTGGAACACCGCGTCGAGCCAGGCGAGGTAGGCGCGGTTGTGGCCGAGCAGGCCGGCGCCGGGGCTGTCGGCGGCGACCTCGGTGCCGATGCCGGCATTGATGTTGTAGTCCATCTTGATGTAGCCGACGCCCCAGGCGGTCACCAGGCGTTCGATCACCGCGTCGGCGTGCGCGCGCACCGCGGGGTTGCGGTAGTCGAGCTGGTAGCGGCCGTGGTCGATGATCCGCTTGCCATGGCGGACGAAGAACCAGTCGTCGGGCACCTTCGACGCCAGCGGGCACTTGATGCCCATGACTTCCAGTTCCAGCCACAGGCCGGGGACCATGCCGCGCGCGAGGATGCGCTTGAGCACCTCCTCGATGCCGCCGGGGAAGCGCTGCGCCGAGGGCAGCCATTCGCCGACGTTGTCCCACCAGCCGCCGTCGGCGTACCAGCCGGCGTCGACGCAGAAGTACTCGCAGCCCATGTCGGCGGCGGCGTCGATCAGCGGCAGCAGCTTGGCGGTGGTCGGCTCGCCCATCAGGCAGTTCATGTAATCGTTGAAGATCACGGGCAGCGCGACGTTGTGGCGGTTGGGCCGGCGGATGGCGCGGCGGTGGCGGGTGAGCGCGGCGATGGCGCCGTCGAAGCC